>NZ_PQFE01000017.1:0-62865 GCF_022342445.1 Tessaracoccus sp. ZS01
GGTCGTGGTCTTCCCCACCCCTTTGGGCCCGTCAACCGCGATCGCCGGAACCTGCCCGAACAGCTCATCCAACTCGTCATCCAGAATCCGGCGCGCATACTCCATGCCCGAACCATACAAGAAGCAGGATCTGAATCAGTCAATTAGCACGGCATGAATCAGACAGATTGCTAGCTCGCTCATCGGCATGTGCGGACGTCTCGACTCGGCATGAGCGCGAAACATCACGGCCATCCCTGAACTCCATCCGGGACCCAAGCATGTGGGAACCTGGCGCCGCCAACACAGCGCCGCAAGAGCCACTCCCTACTTTTGACCAATCACCCCCGGAGCGTCCCGATCTACAAATTGCCGAGCGCAGAAGTCCAGGGTGAAGCACGGCCCGAGGGTCCACTCCTCATCCGGTCGTCCGCATCGCAGGTGTGCGGCCCAGAAGTCAGGCGACTTCGGCCGGTGTGGGATGCACTTCGACGCCCAACTCGGTGAGCAACTCAGTGATGCGGCGGCGGATGTCGTCGCGGATGGGGCGCACGGAGTCGACGCCCTGGCCGGCCGGGTCATCGAGCGTCCAGTCCAGGTACGTCTTGCCCGGATAGAACGGGCACGCGTCGCCACAGCCCATGGTGATCACGACGTCCGAAGCCTCCACGGCCTCGTCGGTGAGGATCTTGGGCTTCTCCTGCGAGATGTCGATCCCCTCCTCCAGCATGGCATCGCGCACGGCCGGGTTGATGGAGTCTGCGGGGGCGGATCCGGCGGAGCGGACCTCGACGGCGCCGCGGGAGAGGTGCTGGGCGTACGCCGCGCCCATCTGGGAGCGGCCTGCGTTGTGGACGCAGACGAAGATGACGGAAGGCTTCTTGGTCACGAGGGTTCCTCTCGGGATGGCTCAACTGGTCGTCGAGATGCTGTGAGCACTGTCAAAGTACCGCCAAGAGGGTCGTCGATGATGATCCAGCACTCATGGGCTTCCCCGGCCATCGTCGAGCGCACGCACGGGGCCCCGTCGTCGAGGCGGATGGTAGGTTCCGATCGTGAGCGAGGACATCCGTGACTGCGGTTACGACGACGACGGGCTCTGGTTCCGCTACCGCGCGGCAGCCGTCATCCTGCACGACGGTCATGTGCTGATGGCACGCAACCAGAGCAACTCCTACTACTACTCCATCGGCGGCGGGGTCCACCACGGGGAGAGCGCCGTGGAAGCGGTGCAGCGGGAAGTCCTCGAAGAGACCGGGGTCCGCATGGAAGTGGACCGTTTGGCGTTCATCCACGAGAACTTCTTCCGCGACACCGAGACCGCCGCCCTCGACGGGCGTCAATGTCATGAGTTGGCGTTCTACTTCCTCATGAAGTACGACGCGAGCATGAAGCTCAGCACTGAACCGAGCCTGACCAGGCTCGGCGACATCGAGTGGCATGAGTGGATCCCGATCAGCCAGTACGGGGTGAAGGCGGTCATGTACCCGCCCTTCTTCGCTGACGAGTTGGCGGCCATCGGTCCCGACCCGAAGTGGATCACGAGCCGCGATTAAGGCACGCGTGGCGATCTTGGGGCCGCCGGGCTCGACGCCGGCTATTGCGCCGCCCTGGGGAAGCCCTACGTGACCCTCCATGACGCCGACATCATCCATCCGCTCAAGGAGGTCGACTCCGAGGCCCAGGCCTGGTGCACGACCACCGTCGCAGAGCCAGCGGTCAGCGGTCGATGTGAGACGGGCCGTTTCTGGCACAACGCTCGAGCCATCGTCGTTGTGTCAAGAGTGACACCGCAGACGGTGTCAGATCCGCCACCATCCAGCGGCGCGAACCCGTTCAGTCAGATGTGCTTCGACGGCGGCTCGTGCAGTCAGGGGGGTGGCGCTGCACACCTGCGGGGCGGCACCGTCGTTGTCAGTGCTGGTGCCGCGGCGCTGCGATATACCCACCGCCGCCAACCCGCCCAACATCAGCAGGGCGGGGAGCCACCACATCGCGGCGGGGGCCTGGTACACCTCCGACGCGACCATCGCCGTCGATTGGCGGGCGACCTCCCTCGTTATCCTGACCGGGTGCCTGAATTCGCCGAGTATCAGCGCCGCCCTGCGGACCTGCTGGACATCGACGTGGAGATTGGGCCCATGACGGCAGACGACATCGAGCAATGCGCACAACTCGCGGCCGCCAGAGAACGAACGGACATGGCCCGCTGGCGGGAGAGCTTCCAACGCAGCCTGGACGCATCGGGCCAGCTGGTTCTCGTGGCGCAGCGGGCGGGAGTTTCGTCGGATACGGCAAGGCCTCACACCTGGAACCCGTGCGCGCTGGCGGCCGGGGGGCGCCGGACGGCTGGTACCTGACGGGCGTCGTGGTCGACCCAACCGTTCGACGCGGCGGCGTCGGCCTTCGACTGACCGAAGCTCGCCTCGAGGCGCTCAGGGTGAGGGGAACCGAGACGGTCTGGTACTTCGCCACGGCGAGGAACACCGTCTCGCTCGACCTCCACCGTCGGCTCGGTTTCCGCGACGTGACGCGCGAGTTCTCGATCTCAGGCGTGAGTTTCGACGGCGGGGAAGGCGTGCTGAGCCGCTGGGACGCCACACACGCCCCGGACATGCGAACATGACCGCATGTCCACCAAGACGCAGCTGGTAGTCGACTGTCACTCCCCCACCCTTCTGCTCCCCTTCTGGGCGGCCGCGCTGGACTACGTGCCGGCAACACCTCCTGAGGGCCACGACAGCTGGCGGGACTACTACCTCGCCATCGGCGAACCCGAGGAGTCCCTCGGGGATGGCGACTGCTGTGACCGCCTCGTCGACCCCACCGAACGGGGGCCTGCCGTCTGGTTCCAGGTGGTGCCCGAGTCGAAGTCGGTCAAGAACCGCCTCCACCTCGACCTGTTCGTGACGGACGGCTCGCTTCCCTGGGCCGAACGTCGAGAGCAGTTGGAGGACGTGGTCGCGCGGCTGACCGCCCTGGGCGGCACGATCCGCACCCCCATCCCCTCCACCGAGGCGGAGCACTTCGCCTGCGGGATCAACGACCCCGAGGGCAATGAGTTCTGCCTCGTGTAGCCGTAGACCGCCCACGCCTCCGCCGACGGCTGCCCCCAGGCGCAACAGGCACGTACCCTGGCCTCATGGACGTCAACGAGTTCTGGGAACGGGCGCGCCAGGGGGCCCAACTCAACCCCATTCAGGAATGGATCGGCCCACGGGTCTCCGGCACGGTGCCGCCCGCGGCCTGGGCCTTCGGCGAGGACGCCGAGACCGCAGACCGGATGGCCCACGAGGTCGCCGTCGGCGCGAAGACGACGAACACCAGCCTCCTGTGGCAGTACGAGGCCGAGGGAGCGCAACTCCCGGAGAAGGGCGACCTCAGCATCATCCTGGACGGCAGCGAGCAGCCCCGCGCGCTCATCATGACGACCGACGTACAGGTGCTGCCGTTCGACCAGGTCGACGAGGGGCTGCTGCCCGACGAGGCGCCGTTGGCCGGCTGGCGCCAGACCCACGAGGACCTCGCCCGGGCGGCAGACGACGGCAGCCACCCGTTCGCGCCGGACATGCCGGTGGTGCTCGAGCGCTTCGAAGTGCTCTACGCGCTCCGCGCCGACTGATCGCACGGGGCGCCGCCGGGCCCGAGCGAGCGGCGGCACGACGCCGGGCCCAAGGTTGGACATTCCCCCGACGCTGGAGTTGACTTGGGCGGTGCATCGCCGCCCCCGCAACCCCATGATCGCGACCCTCCTCGGGCTCCGCGGCAACGGCCGCGCCTCCGTCTACACCGAGCCCATGTGGGGCCTGTCGATGATGCTGGTGCTGCCCTACGCGTCGGTGTACATGCTGGCGCTGGGCGTGCACGACGCGCAGATCGGCCTGCTCGCCACGATCTCCATGCTCTCCCAGGTGGTGTTCGGCCTCCTCAGCGGCGTCATCACCGACAAGCTGGGCCGTCGCATGACCACCGCCGTCTTCGACATCATCGCCTGGGTGATCCCCTGCCTGGTGTGGGCGCTCGCGCAGAACTTCTGGTGGTTCCTGATCGCATCCATCATCAACGGCGCCTGGCAGGTCACCCAGAACTCGTGGGACTGCCTGCTCGTCGAGGACGTGGATCGCGCCGAGATCCCCAAGGTCTACTCGCTCGTCAAGGTCGCCGCCGAGTTCTCCGCGCTCTTCGCGCCCATCGCCGCCCTCCTCGTGGCGAACCTGGGCATGGAATACGCCGTGCGGATCCTCTACCTCAACGCGTTTGTGATCATGGCCCTCAAGGTGTGGCTCCTCTACCGCTACACGACGGAGACCGCGACGGGCCGCGTCCGCATGCAGCAGACCCGGGGCGTCAGCATGTGGAGGCTGCTCTCCGAATACCGCGGCGTGCTCGGCCTGATCCTGCGCTCCAAGGGCACCATCTTCTCGCTGTGCGTGGCGGCCATCGTGGGTGCGGTCACGCTGGTCAACGGCACGTTCTGGCAGGTGGTCATCAACAAGGAACTGGGCGTCCCCGACGCGCTGCTGCCCTTCTTCCCGATGGTCCGCTCGCTGCTGTCGGTGCTGTTCTTCTTCACGATCATCCCGCGGCTCACGCACGCCAAGCACCTCAGGTCGCCCACCCTCATCGGCTTCGTGGTGTACCTCGCGGGCCAGTTCCTGCTCGTGGGCATCCCTTCCCCGGACGGGGCGGCCGTCGCGTCCACGTATGCGCTGCTGGCCGTGTGCCTGCTGCTCGACGCGTTCGGCGCCGGGATCCTGTTCATGCTGGCGGAGTCGCTGGTCGCGCTGCACGTCGACCGGCACGAACGCTCCCGCGTGATGGCGATCCAGCGCACCGCCGTGATGCTGGTCACCGCGCCGTTCGGTTGGATCAGCGGTTGGCTGTCGAGCATGGACCGCGACTGGCCGTTCCTGCTGACCTCGGCGCTGTTGGTGCTGGGCCTGGTCGTCGCGGGCCGTTTCTGGGTCACCACCCACGAGGAAACCGCCCCGGCACAGCCCTAGCCGCACCCGCTCAGCGTCGGATGGTCAACGGACCTTCGTCTGCGGTCGGCGGTTGGAAGTGATCGAAATACTGCGCCGCGACGTCAGGTGCCAACGCGAAATCGTCGCCGTGGGCCAGCGCCCTCGCCCGGATGCGGTCGAGGCAAGTCTGCCTGTCCGTGGCCAGGTAGATGACCTCCGGCACGACCCCGTGGGGAGCCAGCAGTCGCCGCCAGTCGTCGCGCATGGCCCTGGACCAGAACGAGAAGTCCAACACGACGTCGCGCCCCTGGGCGACGAGCTCCAGCAGTCGCCGTCGGAGATGGGCGTCGATGTCGGCGTGGTCGTCCGCAGGCAGCGGCATCGTTCGCAGCCCGCGGTCCCAGGCTTCCTGGTCGAACGAGAGCCGCGCCATGCCCTCGGCCTCGAGCTCGCGCGCGACGGTGGACTTACCGGACCCGGCGGGCCCACACATGGACACGACGCGAGACATGCCGACACCTTAACCGGTCACTTTTCCAGCAGCGCCACGAGGACGCCAGCCACCTCCACCGCGGGGTCGGGATGCGTCAGGAGTCTCGTCGCAGGATCCGCCGGTGAGCCAGCAGGACAACCGCGGCAACGGCCACCGCGATCAGACCACCGGCGAGGAAGGTGCGGCCGACGAACAGGGCGGCCAGCGCTCCCGCGAGGGGGTAGGTGAGCCCCCACCACAGGTGGCTCCAGGCGAAGTGGGCGCCATAGACCCGTCCCTGGGCCGACGCCGGCGTGCGCTCGGCGATGAGGGTCTCGGTGGGCAGGTTCACCCAGTTCTGGCCGACGCCGGCCATCGCCCAGAGCGCGACCAGCCCCGCGTAGGGCGTCAGGTCGGCGGGCAGCACCGCGACGGAGGTCAGCACGGCGCCGACGGCGATCCAGCGCACCAGCGAAACCCCGACGAGGTGCGCGACGGCCAGCGAGGCAAGCGTCGCTCCAAGCCCGTAGGCCGCCATGACCCATCCGAAGTGCGCGTCGGTGAGGCCCAGACCGTCCTGGACGCGGGCGACCGTGACGGTCAGAACGAGGGCACCGGAGATCGCCGCGACCAGCTCCGCGAGCAGCGCGAACCGGATATGGCCGTCGCGCCACAGCCGGGAGGTGCCGTCGCGGACATCGGTCCACGTGGTTGTTGACACCTCGTGGTGCTTGACCCTGATCGGCCCCAACGTGAGGACGAGGAAGGCCGCGAGCCCGAAGAGGCCACCGATGACCAGGAACAGCGAGCGCCCACCCAGGCCCAGCGCCGCCAGACCGCCGAGGCCCGGACCGACGATGCCGAACACCTCTGTGGTCGCCGCCGAGAGGGCGAAGGCCGCACGCGCATGCAGGGGTCCGGCGACGAGAGGCACCGTCGCCTGGTTCGCCGGCGTGAAGAAGGCGGTGAACCCGTTGGCCACCACCATCAGGACGTAGACCTGCCACGGCGCCGTGACCCAGAACATGAGGCCGACCGCCACCATCCGGCCCACGTGGCAGCCGGCCAGCAGGAGTCGTCGGTCGACCCGGTCGGCGACCACTCCAGCCACCGGGCCGAGCGCGACGAAGGCCGCCACGCGCAGCGTCAACGCGATGGCCACCACCACCGGCGCCTGCGCCGGACCCTCGAGTTCCACCGCGACCAGGGCCAGGGCCACCCACAGGATGGCGTCGCCCAGCTGACTCACCGACTGCGCCCCGTAGAACCTCGCGAACCGCGGATTGCGGAGCACCGTCACCATGCTGGAGCTCATGCGTCACTCACTCGCGTGGTCGTGCGGAAGGTTGCCGGCGAGGTGCTCGGCGTGCCCCAGCGCCTGGGTCAGCATGTCCGCGACGTGGATATTGGTGAGGCGGTAGTGGACGTGGGCGCCGTCCCGGCGCGCCGTCAGCAGGCCGGCCTGTCGGAGCACCGCCAGCTGCCGGCTCACCGTGCTCTGGGGTCGACCGCACCTCTCCACCAGTTCGCCGACACTCAACTCAGCCCGGAGGAGCGCCACCATCAGCAGCAGCCGCGTCGGGTCCGCCATCGCGCGGAAGAGTCCCGCGGCGACGTCGAGTTGGTTGGCGGCCGGGGGGAAGGCAATCTCGTGACGTTTCACGGGACACATCATATTCACACATCCGGATATCCAGATACGCGGAGCGGATGGTCCCGCAGCGTAGAGACCCGACGCAATGGCAGGGTGGTCCCATGCCTTCCATCCAGACGCTCAGCGAAGGGGACAGACGCCTCCTCGCCCGCTGGGCCCCCACCTGCGCCCAACACGTCCTCAGGGGAGAACAGTGAGCGGCTACGACGACTTCGCCGCCGCCTACGCCGAAGAGAACGAGGCCAGCCTGCTCAACGCGTACTACGAGCGCCCCGCGATGTTGGGCCTCGCCGGCGACGTGCGCGGCCGCCGCATCCTCGACGCGGGCTGCGGCGCCGGCCCGCTCTTCGCGGCGCTGCGCGAGCGCGGGGCCGAGGTCGCGGGTTTCGACGCGAGCGCCGGCATGCTTGAACTCGCGTGCCGTCGGCTCGGGCCGAATGCGGACCTCCGGCAGGCGGATCTGGGCGAACCCCTGCCGTACCAGGACGAGGAGTTCGACGACATCGTCTGCTCCTTGGCGCTGCACTATCTGCGCGACTGGGCCGAGCCCCTCCAAGAATTCCGACGGGTCCTCGAGCCCGGAGGGCGGCTCCTGCTGTCGGTCAACCACCCCCTGGCGTACGCCCTCGACGAGGGCAGGTATTTCCCGATCGTCGAATGGCCGATGGAGGTGGAACTGGCCGGGACGCCGGCCACGCTCATGACCTGGCACCGGCCGCTGCACGCCATGGTCGAGGACTTCACGACGGCAGGTTTCCGCATCACCTCCATCAGCGAACCGCCCGTCTCCGACGACACGCCGGAGGAACTCCTGCGTCAGCCGGACGGCAGGCCGATTCCCCGTCGCTTCGTCTCGTTCCTCTTCTTCGCCCTCGAGAGGGTCGCCGATCAGCCGTGAGCCCTAGCCCCGACGAGCCGCCGGGCCCTCGACGATCTCCTTCAGCCTGGTGAGGTCATCGGCCACCATCTGGCAGTCGCGCTCGAACTCCTCGTCGCTGAGATCCAGTTGCCGCACGGTGAAGACGACCTCCGCCCCATCCGGGTGGGCCAGCACCCTCAGCGGGTTGTGGACCACCTCCCCTGACGGCAGCGTCACGTCGTGGTCCAGCACGCCGTACTCGTTCCTAGCCACGAACTGCACCTCGACGCGGCCCATGGGTGAATCGACGACGACGGTGCCTGCGTGCCGCTCGACCTCCGCCTCGGCCAGGCCCGCCGCCCAGAGCGGCAGCTTGTCCAGGTCTGAGGCGAACTCGTAGACGCTCTCCGGCGAAGCCTTGATGACGCGGCTGAGGTGGCGACTCTCCATGGGCCCAGCCTGTCACCTGCTGAGGGTTCGGATGCAGCGGCACCGAAAATCAGTCCTCGTCCATTTCGCCCCTTGACATACAACCAGATGGTTGTAGATTGGTGTCATGGCTGAGACGGACGAGGATCGCGCAGATGCGCTGTTCCACGCGCTCTCGGATAGGACCCGGCGCGACATCCTGCGCCGCGTCCTCGCCGGTGAGCACTCCGTCTCCGTCCTGGCAGCGAAGTACGACATGAGCTTCGCGGCCGTCCAGAAACATGTCGCCGTGCTTGAACGCGCGGGCCTCATCACCAAGCGCCGCCAAGGGCGCGAGGCCCTCGCAAGCGGCGACTTCGAGGCAGTGAGATCAGTCGCCTCCATGCTCGACGAGCTGGAGGACATCTGGCGCGGACGCGTGGCGCGGATCGACGACCTCCTGCGTGAATCCCCAGGCACCCACTGACCGTCCCCGAGGAGGACACCATGCCTGTCACCGACATCTCCCGTAATCTCGACGAACACAGCCTGACGCTCACCGCCGAGTTCGCCGCACCCGTCGAACGACTCTGGCAGATCTACGCAGATCCTCGCCAGCTCGAGCGGGTCTGGGGCCCGCCCGGATACCCCGCCACGTTCGTCGATCACAGCCTCACGCCCGGCGGCCGCATGAACTACTACATGACCAGCCCCGAGGGCGAGCGTTTCCACGGCTACTGGGACATCAAGGAAGTCAACGACGGCCAGAGCTTCCGCTTCCTGGACGGCTTCGCCAACGACGACTTCACCCCGCAAGAGAACCTCCCCGTGGGCGAGAACACCTTCCGCTTCGAGTCCACCGACGGAGGGTCGAGGCTGGTGGCCACCACCGTCTACCAGTCGGCCGAGGATCTGCAGACCGTGCTGGACATGGGCATGGAGGAGGGCGCCACTCAGGCGGTCAACCAGATCGACGAGCTGGTTGCTGCCTGAAACTGGAGGGAGGTTCCTGCCACATCCCGCTAAATGCGCTCGATGTGGCAGGAACCTCCCTCGATATTTCGGCACTCGGGCCCAGCCCGCCGGTCGACCTCTACCCCCAAGGGGGAGGCGACCAGTCAACGCCCCTTGTCAGGGTGGAGCATGAGCACTGATGACATGGCCCCAGAGAACTTCGTAGACCCCGATCAGGACAACGAACTGCTCGCGCAGCGGATCGACGACGCGGCGCGCGAGCACCGCGAGGTGATCCGTGAGGATCTCAGCACCCAGGATCTCATCGACGAAGGTGAGGACGCGGCCGACATGACTCCCGACAACCTGGAGCGTCCTGTCGACGACGCCCTGCACCTGGATGAGCCCGGTGAGGAGACCATCGAGGACCGCATCGCCCAGGAGGAGCCCGATCTCTGATCATTCGCTGACTCACGACAGGATCAGCCAGGCCATCGACCTTTGCCTGTAGCCCCGCGCCGAGGCGGACACACAACCCGCTACGGTCGGAGGCATGAACACGGCGTCCCAGGACCTGCACCGCATCGCTATGGAGCTCACCGCCATCTCGGAGAGCGCACTGGCCTACTGCACGGACGAGTTCGACATCGAGCGGTTCCATCGGGTGGCGGAGATCGGCCGCGACCTCCTGCAGATGGTGTCGCGGGATGAACTCCCGCCGTTCGACCGGGAAGTGGCTTCGACGGCCGGCTACACCACGCCGAAGATCGACGTGCGCGGCGCGGTGTTCGACGACGAGGGCCGCGTCCTGCTGGTCCGCGAGATCCTCGACGACGACCTCTGGACGCTCCCCGGCGGGTGGTGCGACGTGGGTGAGACGCCGCGCGGTTCCATCGAGCGCGAGGTCTTCGAAGAGGCCGGCGTCGCCGTGCGGGCCGGGCACCTGGCCGCCGTCCTGGACCGCGAGGTCTGGGGGCACCAGCCGCCGCTGGACCACCACTGCTACAAGATGCTGTTCGTCTGTGAGGCCCTCGCCCCCGTCGACCTGGCCTACACCAGCGACGAGACCAGCGAGATCGGCTGGTTCGCCGTCGACGCGCTGCCCGAGCTCTCGGTCTCCCGCATCCTGCCGGAACAGATCGCCCTGCTGCACCGCCACTGGCAGAACCCCGGCCCGGCGACGCTGGATTGAGCAGGGCGACATGAGGGGCAGCCGATTCCTGGAATCGGAGCCGATCGACCGGCTCTACGAGTGGTTCGCCACCGAGACCGCCCTCGACGGCAGCCCCCTCGGCTGGGCGCGGGCCCACGGCCGCTCCGTCCGCTGGGCCAGGCTGCACCGGCCTAGGCTTGCCGCATGAAGCGATGGGTGTCGGTGGCAGTTGGCATGGGCACAGCCCTGGTGGCGCTACCCGAGGTGGCCCACTGCTGGGCCAGCACCCGCAACTACGGCCGGCCACGCACCGGCCCGAAGACCACCGAGGCCCTCATCGTGCTCGGTTGCCCCACCCACCCCGACGGCTCCCTCCACCCGCTGCAACGGTGGCGCGTCGACATCGCCGTGCGCACCATGAATCCCCGCGTCACGATGGTGGTCTTCACCGGCACGACGGCGAAGACGGGGACCAGCGAAGCCTCGGCCATGGCGGCCTACGCACAGTCCCAGGGCATCCCCGGCAGCCTCATCGTGCTGGAGGAGGAAGCCCTGAGCACGTGGCAGAACCTGCAGTTCTCCGCACCCCTGGTGGGCCACCACGACGTGATCCGTCTGGTGTCGGACCCCATGCACGCCTGGCGCGCCCGCCAGTTCCTGCTGCGCCAGGACCCGGCGATGGCCGCGAGGCTCGCCCCGGCCGACGACTTCCGGCCCCTCGAGCGCTGGCGGTGGAAGCTCCGCACCATGGTCTACGAGGTGGTCGCCCGCTACCGCGAGTGGCGCAACCCGCGCCTCCCCGCCACGTCCTGGAGGACCATTGACAGGTGACCAACTAGTCACCTAATGTTCCGGTATGGACGACGACCTGGTGTTCAAGGCGTTGGCGGATCCCATCCGCCGGCTCCTCCTTGACGCCCTCTTCGAGCGGGACGGCCGCCCGCTCGGTGAGCTCGAAGAAGTCGTCAACGAGCACGTCGAGATGACGCGCTTCGGAGTCGCCAAGCATCTCCGCGTCCTCGAAGCCGCCAATCTCGTCACCCCCGTCCGGCGGGGACGCCAGAAGCTGCACTTCCTCAACCCCGTGCCCATCCAGCAGATCCACAACCGGTGGATCGGCAAGTACACCGGCCGCGCGGAGATCGCCGCGGGCCTCCTCCACCTCAAGCACCGACTCGAACCAGAGGACGAATCATGAGCGACCTGCAGGTCTACACCATCTACATCAAGGCCCCGAAGGCCACCGTCTGGGAGGCCATCACCACTCCGGAGTACACGCGCAAATGGGGCTACGGCGGCGACGTCGACGTCGATCTCACAACCGGCGGCCGCTACCGCAACCTCTCCACCGACGAGATGAAGGCCATGGGCATGGGCGAGGTCGCCGTCGAGGGTGAGGTCATCAGCGTCGACGCGCCGAACCGCCTCGAACTCACCTGGCAGCCCACCTGGCACCAGGACCTGGAGCCCACCCGCCTCACCTGGGAACTCACCGAGTACCCGGGCGGCCTCACCAAGGTGGTCCTCACGCACGACCTGAGCGCGGCACCCGGCACCGGCGCCGAGTTCGCCGGCGGGCACGACCCCGCGCAGGGTGGAGGCGGCTGGCCGTGGGTGCTCTCGGACCTCAAGAGCCTGCTGGAATCCGGAAGCAACATGTCCGCTTGATCCCCGTCCCCGGGCAGGCCTTTCCTGCCCGGGGATACCCCTCAGGGCCTACCGCCGGCACCGCGTGCGGCTTAGGCTGCTGTCATGGCCGACGAAGACCTCACCCCCTGGGAACCGCCGCTGGCGGGCACCGATGTCGAGCAGCTCCTCGGCTCGCTCGACCGCATGCGCTGGACGTTCCGGTGGAAGGTCGACGGCCTGGATTCCGCGGCCCTCAACACCAGGATCGGCGCCTCCATCCTCACGCTGGGCGGCCTGATCAAGCACCTCACCCAGGTGGAGGCCACCAAGTTCACCTGGGCGATCGACGGCAGCCACCCGGGTGAGCCGTGGGCGTCGCTGGACTTGTCCAGCGAGGATGAGCGCAACTGGCCGTTCACCTCCGCCGCCGATGACTCCCCCGAGGAGCTCTACGCCAACTATGACGCCGCCGTCGCCCGTTCCCGCCAGAAGATCGCGGACCTCCTCCTCGACGGCGACCTCGACCAGACCGTCCACCTCGGCCGGGTCTGGGGCGTGGAGATGACACTGCGCCGCATGCTGCACGACCTCGTCGAGGAGTACTCCCGCCACACGGGGCACGCCGATCTCCTCCGCGAAGCCGTCGACGGTGTCGTCGGCGAGGATCCGCCCGAAGGCTGGCGTCCTGAGCGGTAGATTCCGGCCATGGGCGACACGCGGCGTGGCTGGGAGAGGTTCCTCCCCGGTATCGCGGTGCTGCGCCGCTACGAGCGTCCGTGGCTGAGAGGCGACCTCGTCGCCGGCATCACAGTGGCCGCCTACCTGGTCCCCCAGGTGATGGCCTATGCAGCCATCGTGGGCCTCCCCACCGTCGCGGGGCTCTGGGCGATCCTCATCCCGCTGGCGGTCTACGCTGCCCTGGGTACCTCCCGCCAACTGTCCATCGGCCCGGAAGCGTCGACGGCGTTGATGACGGCCGCCGGGATCGCCGCCCTCGTGGGTGCGGTGGGCCCTGAACGACACGCGGACGTGGCCGCGATCCTCGCCATCGCGGTCGGTCTGGTCTGCCTCGCGGGCTGGCTGCTGAGGCTGGGCTTCCTCGCCGACCTCCTCTCCCGGCCGGTTCTGGTGGGCTACATGGCCGGCATCGGCGTGTTGATGATCCTCAGCCAACTCGGCAAGGTCACCAAGCTGGACGTCTCCGGCGAGCGGCCCGTCGACGAGGCCTGGTCCTTCCTCACCCAACTGCCGCAGGCCCATCTCCCGACGGCGGCCCTGGCCCTCGTCCTGCTCGTGCTGCTGTTCCTCGCCCGCAGGTTCTTCCCCACCGCCCCCGGCCCCCTCATCGCGTTGCTCCTCGGCGCGGCCGCCGTCGCGTTCTTCAACCTGCAGCGCTTCGGCCTCGAGACCATCGGCCCGGTCCCCAGCGGCCTGCCCGCTCCCCGGGTGCCCGCGCTCGGCGACCTCTCCGTCTGGGCGCTCTTCCCCTTCGCTCTGGGCATCGCCGTGGTGGGCTACACCGACAACGTGCTCACCGCCCGGGCCTTCGCGGTGAAGCGCCGGGAGCGCGTCGACGCCTCCCAGGAACTCCTCGCCCTCGGCACCGCCAACGTGCTGACCGGATTCCTCCAGGGCTTCCCCGTCTCGTCGAGCAACTCGCGCACGGTCCTCGGCGACGCCGCCGGCTCGCGCACCCAACTCCACTCGCTCGTCGCGCTCGCCAGCGTGGTGGCGGTGCTCCTGTTCGCCGGCTCGGTGCTCGCCTCCTTCCCGACGGCGGGGCTGGGCGCGCTGGTCATGTACGCCGCCACCCGCCTCGTCGACCTCCCGGAGATGCGCCGCATCGCCCGCTTCCGCACCAGCGAGCTCATCCTGATGCTGGTCACCATCGCGGCCGTGCTGGTCACCGGCATCCTGATCGGCATCGGCATCGCCATCGGGTTGTCGATCCTCGACCTGATCCGCCGCATCTCGCGTCCCCACGACGGCGTGCTGGGCTACGTGCCCAAGCTGCCCGGGATGCACGACGTGGACGACTACCCCGACGCCCGGCAGGTGCCCGGCCTGGTGGTCTACCGCTACGACTCGCCGCTGTTCTTCGCCAACGCCGACAATTTCCTCGCCCGCGCGGAGAACGCGGTCGAGACGGCGGAACAGCCGGTGCACTGGTTCCTGCTCAACGCGGAGGCCAACACCGAATGGGATCTCACCGCCGTCGACACCCTCGAGCTCCTCCGCGAGAACCTCGAGGCCCGGGGCATCTCGTTCGCGATGGCGCGCGTGAAGCAGGAGACGCGGGATCAGCTGGAGCGCACGGGCTTCATCGACAGGGTGGGCGACGACCGCATCTTCGCCACGCTCCCGACGGCGGTGCAGGCCTATGTGCGGTGGTACCAGGCGACTTTCGGGGCCGCGCCCGAGGGGCTTCCCCCGGCTGCGCCCGTGTGATCAGGCCTGACGCGGCGCCCAGATGTCGGCGCAACTCGTGCAGCTGTCCTGGCGCACCACGCCGGCCCGGATCAGCTGGCCGTACAGCCAGCAGCCGGCGCAGAAGCCGAGGACGGATTCCAGGAAGGCGAACAGCACCAGCACCCCGATGAGCACCGACGCGGCCGGCGCCAATCCGAGCGCGGGGCCGAGCAGGGAGGCGACGGTGGTGACGGCCAGCCCGATGCCCTGCGCGAAGCGCTTCGGCGGCCCAGACACCAGCACCGGCTCCCCCAGCCTCGGCGCGACCACCTTGGTGGCGAGGAGCCCGAGGGGGCTGAAGCGCGGACCGGACAGCACGCGGAGCAGGAAGCCCACGGCCATGAACGGGACGAGCCACTGCCAACCGGTGGCGAGCACCAGCACGGCCGACGCACAGACACCGGCGGCGACGACGCGCGCCGCCTTCTCATTGACCGGGTCAGGGAATCCGATGATGCTCATGGACGTGGAGCCTAAGCGGACGGACCGCGCCTGTCCTAGCCCGTCTGCTGAGGGCGGAAAACCCCCGCCCGCGGAATAAAACTCAGGAACGCACCCGGCGCTGGTGCAGCGCCCGCACGAGCGCGGCCTCCGCCAGTTCGACGGCGCGGCCCAGGAAGCGTCGATCCCCTGCAGACAACATGACCAGAAAGCCACCCCGCGCCTATCGTGAGGGCATGGATCTCCTCGCCCGAGTCAACGCCGTCCGGGTGGGCCGCGCGCAGACCCACGTCTGGGACGGCCGCGAGGTGCGCAGCGCCGCCGTGAAGCGCCCGGTCGACGGCCCGGTTCGCCTCGGCCCGCTGGGCTTCGACGGCGACGCGCAGGCGGACACCGCGGTGCACGGCGGCCCGGAGAAGGCCGCGCTCCTCTACGCCGGCCACCACTATCCCCGCTGGGCCGCCGAACAGGGCCTCACCCTGCCCGACGGCGGCTTCTTCGAGAACGTCACCCTCGGCGACCTCACCGGCTCAGGCCCCGACGAGACCACCGTCGTGCTGGGCGAGACGTGGCGTCTCGGCGGCGCCGTCGTGCAGGTGAGCCAGCCGCGCTCCCCCTGCTGGAAACTGGCGCAACGCTGGGGCGTCAAGGACCTCGTGCTGCAGGTGCAGGAAACCGGCTGGTCCGGGTGGTACATCCGGGTCCTGGAGCCCGGGATCGTGGCCGCCGGCGATGCCGTCGAACTCCTGGAACGCCCCGCGGAGCCCACCGTCGCCGAGGTGGCCCGCGTCATGAACCGCGACAAGAAGGATCTCGACGGCGCCCGCCGCCTCCTGCGCTCCGAACTGCTGCCCCCACGGTGGCGCGAGCGGCTGGAGAAGAGGCTCGCCGGGCACCCGGAGGACGACACCGCCCGCACCCAGGGAACGAGGGCGTGAAGGTTGGATGAATTCCCGCTGACGAGGCCGGGAAGTGAGCCTGGGCGAGCTTACGCTGCGAGGGTCCCGACCCCTGTCTCACAAGGAGAAACATGCGCACTCCCATCGCGCTCGCGGCCGCCGTCGCGCTCGGCGTCACGCTCGTGACGCCCGCCACGGCCGCACCCAATCCGCGCAGCGAGCAGACCACCCAGGTCACCGTCCTCGCCACCTCGGACGTGCACGGCAACGTGCAGAACTGGAACTACTTCTCGAACCAGCCCTACAGCGAGCGGGCGGGCCACGAGATCGGCCTCGCGCAGGTCTCGAGCATCGTGGAGTCTGTGCGCGAGGAGCGCGGTGCGGACTCCGTGTTCGTCGTCGACAACGGAGACTTCCTCCAGGGCACCCCGCTGACCACGTACTACGCCAAGCAGGAGCCCATCACCGTCACGGGCGACACGCACCCCATGGCGGACGCGTTCAACCACATCGGCTACGACGCGCAAAACCTGGGCAACCACGAGTTCAACTACGGCCTCGACCTGCTCGACGCCTACATCGACGAGGCGGCCCACCCGGTGCTGGGCGCCAACGTCGTCGACGCCGAGACCGGCGAGCCCGCCTACCAGCCGTTCGAGCTGGTCACGCGCAAGGTGAGCGACAACAAGCCCGTCACCATCGGCTTCCTCGGCCTGACCACTCCCGGCTCGATGATCTGGGACAAGGCCATCCTCGAGGGCGAGGTGCGCATCACCGACATGGTGGACGCCGCGCAGTACTGGGTGCCGAAGGTCCGCGAGGCCGGCGCCGACATCGTCGTGGTGCTCAGCCACGCCGGCGTCGGGCTGTCCAGCTACGACACCGAGGCCACCGGCCTGGGCGACGAGAACCCGGCCGCCGACATCGCCCGCGAGGTGCCGGGCATCGACGCCATGGTGCTCGGGCACACGCACCGCGACGCCCCGGTCCAGCGCATCACCAACGAGGTCACCGGCCGCGACGTGCTGCTCACCCAGCCTCGCTGGTGGGCCTCCGGCGTCAGCGACCTGACCTTCGACCTGCAGAAGGTCCGCGGTCAGTGGACCGTCGTCTCTGCCGACGCGGCTCCCATCTACTCCCGCGACTTCGCCCCGGACGAGGAATTCCTCGCCGAACTCGAGGACGCCCACACCACCACCGTCGACTACGTGAACACCATGATCGCCACCTCGCTGGCCGAGCTGCCCGCCACCGAGAGCCGCTACCGCGACACCGCGATCATCGACTACATCCAGATGGTGCAGACGCAGACCGTGCAGCAGGCGCTGGCCGGCACCGAGCACGGCGACCTTCCCGTGCTGAGCATCGCGGCCCCGTTCAGCCGCACCGCGGTGTTCCCTGAAGGTGACGTCACCATCCGCGACATGGCCGGCCTCTACATCTACGACAACACGCTGGAGGCCGTCGTGATGACCGGCGCCGAGATCCGTGACTACCTGGAGTTCTCCGCCAAGTACTTCGCGCAGCTGCCCTCCGGCGCCACGTTCGATCCCAAGCTCCACACCTCCGTCGTCCACGACGGCCAGCAGGTGTGGGACTACAACTACGACATCCTCTCGGGCGTCGACTACGAGATCGACCTCACCCAGCCGGTGGGATCGCGCATCTCGGACGTCACCCTCGACGGCGTGTCGGTCGCGGACGACCAGCAGTTCGTCGTCGCGGTGAACAACTACCGCCGGAGCGGCGGCGGCAACTTCCCGCACATCGCTTCGGCCCCGGTCGTCTACAACGAGATGCAGGAGATCCGTCAACTGCTGATCGACTGGGCGGTGGCCAACCAGGTCATCGACCAGAGCCAGTTCTTCCAGGACAACTGGCGCCTCGTGATCGACGGCGCCCCCGTCTGAGCATGACCCGCGGGGTGGGGCCGGCCGAGGTGGCCGGTCTCACCCCGTCGTCGTTCCTGCGCGGTAGCGCCGGAAGGCCGGGAACAGCAGCGCGGCGACGGCGAGGCCGACCAGCACCAGAAGCCCACCGCCGCCCGTGGCCCAGGCCGGGCCGACGGCCTCCGCGGCGCCACCGTGCACCACGTCGGCGATGCGGGGCCCACCGGCCACCACCACGATGAAGACACCCTGGAGCCGCCCGCGACGGGCGTCGTCCGTGGCCGCGAGGAGGATGGTCTGCCGGAAGGCGGCCGAGGCCATGTCGGCCGCGCCCCCGACGACGAGGGCCCCCAACATGAAGGCCAGCATCGCGTTCGGTGCCCACGGCGCCAGCCCCACCGCCAGCCCGGCAACGGTCATCGCGACTCCCCACACTGCCACCGCCCACAGCACAGCGGCGCCCTGGCGCTGGACGCGCGACACCCATCCGCCGAACACCCCGCCCAGCACCGCTCCGGCGGGGATGGCGGCGAACAGCAGCGCGAACTCCGTCCCGCCCTCGGTTGGGCCCCCGAACGCCACGTGCGCGATCTCCGGGAACAGCGCGCGCGGCATGCCGAACACCATCGCGATGAGGTCCACCAGGAAACTCAGCAACAGGATCTTGTGGCCGGTGAGGTAGGCCAGGCCCTCCCAGACGGAGCGCAGCCCGGGGGCGCCCTGGGGGTTGTCGACGGGCAGCGGGGGCAACTTCCACACCGCATAGAGCGTCGCGAAGAGCGTGAGGGTGTCCGCGAAGTACAGCCAGGAGTAGCCCAGCACCGGGATGAGGGCCCCGCCCACGAGCGGCCCCGCGATCGCGCCGGCCGACATCACCGTCATGTTGAGCGCGTTGGCGGCGGGTAGCTGGTCCTCGGACAGGAGCTTCGGGAGGATCGCCGTGCGGGTGGGCTGGTTGATCGCGAAGAACGCCTGTTGCACGGCGAACAGCACCAGCAGCAACCAGACGTTGCCCATGCCGAGGAAGGCCTGGAGCCAGAACAGCGCCGAGGTGACGACCATGCCCAGCGTGGTGACCTCCAGCAGGAGCCGCCGGTCCAGGTGATCCGCCAAGGCACCACCCCAGAGCCCGAACACCACCAGCGGCACGAGCCCGAACAGGCCCGTGAGCCCCACCATGCCGGAGGATCCGGTGATCGAGTAGATCTGCGCGGGGACCGCCACGACGGTGAGCTGGGCGCCGATGACGGTCACGATGTTCGCCGTCCACAACCGCCGGAAATCCGGCGTCCGCAAGGGTCTGGTGTCCGCGAACAGGCGGCGCAACCCTGCCACCATGCTCACCGTACGGCCACCGTTCTCTCCACGACGGCGAGGGTACAAGGTGCAGTAGTCTGAAGCCGAAACGGAACCAAGATGAGATGGGGCTACTGACATGGATTTCCGCAGAACACTCGCTGCCGTGGCACTTTCCGGTGTGATCCTCACCGGCTGCACCGGGGCCGGAGAAGAGGGCCCGACGCCCGATTCGTCGGCGACCAGCACGACGGCGGTCACCGCAGACGGCCAGTCGCCGTCGGCAGAACCCATGGAGAGCTCCACCCCCGCGGTGGAACCGTCGCCCATTGCGCACGGTGAGCGCGAGGAGATCCCCGCCCTCGGCGCCGAGGAGGCGGGCATCGCCGCAGACGTCAAGCTCGAGGAATGCGGCCTCGAGGCTGGCCCGGTGGAGGCAACCGGCACCGTCACCAACACCGCCGACGAGGCCCGAGACCTCGTCGTGGCCGTCATCTGGCTCGGCAAGGACGGCAGCGGCAGCTCGCTGTCGGTCAAGGTGTTCCAGGAAGCGGCTGTTCCTGCCGGGGAGACCCTCGACTTCACGCTCGAGACCGAGATCCCCGACGCCGCCAGCCGCTGCGTCCTCAACGCACGCTCGGCACCGGCCGGCACGCTCGGCTGAGCCGGGCACCGGAGGGACGCCATGACGAAACACCACATGAGGCTCGAGTTCACCATCGACGTGGTGGACCCGGAAGGCGCGAAGGCGATCGGTAGGCAACACCTCGCAGACCGCGTGGACGCCGCCACGATGCGCGGCGAGGACATCGGCTACCAGGGCGAGCAGACGCCCGGGGCGGATCTCGACGCCCTGTTGGCCCAGTCGCCCAATGTGGTGGCGTCGATGGCCGTCGCAGAGCTGTTGCGCCGGGGCGCGGAGACGATGCCCCAGGTGCGGCTGACCAACGTGTCGATGACGCACCTCGACACCTGACCCACCGAATTCGACCCGTCAACAGAACCGCCCCCGCGCCATCAGGCGCGGGGGCGGTCCTTCTGATCCGTGGTGAGCGAACCAGGCGGGCCTCCGGGGCGGGATGGGGGGACGATACCCGCCCCGGAGACTCACAACTCAGCTACGCCGACGGCTCCTCGTCGCCATCGCGGTAGCTCCACCGGCCATCAGGAGCAGCGCGACACCGGTCAGGATGAGACCGGTATCGGTCCCCATGCCCGTCGGGTCGCCACTCTTGACGATCGGCTTCGGGGCCGGAGCGGGCCGCGCCGGCACCTGGTGGTCACTCTGGTCCGTGACCGGCGTGTCGTTCGGTGTCAGCCCCGTGACAGTCGCGACGTTGAGCACCTTGCCCGCCGCCACGTCTGCCGCGGTGACCACATACGCCGCCGAGGCGGTGCAGGTCGTCGACTGGCCGGCCGCGAGCTCGGTCACCGGGCAGGTCACCGAGATGCCCGCCGCCTTCAGCTTCGGATCATCGACCCTGACGTCGGTCAGCGTCGCCTCACCGGTGTTGGTCACCTTGAAGCTGTAGACGATCTTGTCGCCGAGCCGGACCGGGCCGGCAACGTCGGCGCTCTTCACGATCTCGATGCCGGTCGTCGGGGGAACGACCTCCGGAGACTCAACCAGGACGTCGTCCTCGTCGGTGACGATGTCACCGTTGGGGGCGGTGCCCTCGACGACCGCGATGTTGTGCACGAACCGCGCGTCGATGTCGCCCTGGCTGACGGTGTGCTTGAGCTCGATCAGGCACTGCTCCCCCGGAGCCAGCGACTCGGCGCACAGCACGTCTGTCAGGTCGAACATCTCGTCGCTGATCACCACGTCGGTCAACGTGACGTTGCCGGTGTTGGTGGCGAGGAGGTTGTAGGTGATGACCTCACCCACGACCACGTACTGCACCTTGTCCGCCGACTTGTCGAGCGAGATCGCCGGCAGCTGGTCAACCACGACGGTCTCGTCGTCCTCGTCGGTGGGCGGCGGGTTGTCGCCAGGAGGCGTACCCGTCGTCGTCGCGACGTTGACGATCTCGCCGGCGTCGAGGTCTGCCTGCGTCACCGTGTGCTCCAGCTCCATCGAGCACTGCTCGGAAGGGGCCAGGGATTCGGCGCACAGCGCGTTCTCGATGTCCAGCATCTCGTCGGAGACGACCACGTCGGTCAGCGTCACGTTGCCGGTGTTGGTCACCGTCAGCGTGTAGGTGACCACGTCACCGACAGCGTCCACCGACTCGACGTCAGCGGTCTTGATGATCTCGATGGCCGGGAATTGGTCCCCGGGCACGGTCTCGTCATCGTCATCGGTGACCGGCGGGTTCTCGCCGGGAGGCGTACCCGTGGTCGACGCCAGGTTGTAGATGCTGCCCGCATCCACGTCGGCCTGGGTCACGGTGTACTCGAAGCTGAGTTCACAGCTCGCTCCCGGAACCAGGGTCGCCGCACAGGCCGCGGCATCCACGGCGAGCATCTCGTCGGACACGGTCACATTGGTCAGCGTCACGTTGCCGGTGTTGGTCACCGTCAGCGTGTAGGTGACCACGTCGCCGGCCGCATCGTAGCTCGTCAGGTCCGCAGACTTGACGATCTGGATGGCGGGGGTCTGGGTGGCGGGCACCGTCTCGTCGTCGGTGTCGGTGACATCGTCGCCGGCCGGCGGGGTGCCGGTGGTGGTGGCGGTGTTGTCGACCGAACCGGCGTCGAGGTCTGCCTGGGTGACGCTGAAGGTGGCCGAGCACTCCATGGTCTCCTGCGGAGCCAGGGTGGCGCCCATCGCCGGCGTGCACTCCAGCGCGGAAAGGCCCTCGAGCGGATCCGTCACCTGGACATCAGTCAGGGTGACGTTGCCGGTGTTGGTCACCAGGAACGTGTACCTGATCACGTCATCGACCGCGTCATAGGTGGCCACGTCGGCCGTCTTGACGATGGAGATCGCGGGCGACTGGGTGGCAGGGACGGTCTCGTCGTCGGTGTCGGTCACCGGCTCACCGGCGGGCGGCGTGCCCTCGGTGGTGGCGGTGTTGTCCACGGAACCGTTGTCGAGATCGGCCTGGGTCACCGTGTAGGTGGCCGAGCACTCCATCGAGGCGCCCGGAGCCAACGTCGTCGGCTGCGCGGGATCACAGGTCAGTGCCGAGAGGTTCGGCAGCGGATCCGTGATGACCACGTCCGTGAGCGTCACGTTGCCGGTGTTGGTGGCCACGAACGTGTAGGTGATCACGTCACCGACCGCGTCGTAGGTCGCCACGTCGGCGTCCTTGGTCAGCTCGATCGCAGGCGACTGGGTGGCCGGGACGGTCTCGTCGTCGGTGTCGGTGACATTCTCGCCCTCCGGCGGCGTGCCGACGGTGGTGGCGGTGTTGTCCACAGAACCGGCGTCCAGGTCAGCCTGGGTCACCGTGTAGGTGGCCGAGCACTCGATCGAGGCCCCGGGCGCCAGCGTGGTGGGCTGCGCGGGATCACAGGTCAGTGCCGAGAGGTTCGGCAGCGGATCCGTGATGACCACGTCGGTGAGCGTCACGTTGCCGGTGTTGGTGGCCACGAACGTGTAGGTGATCACGTCACCGACCGCGTCGTAGGTCGCCACGTCGGCGTCCTTGGTCAGCTCGATCGCAGGCGACTGGGTGGCCGGCACCGTCTCGTCATCCGAGTCCGTGACATTCTCGCCCTCCGGCGGCGTACCGACGGTGGTGGCGGTGTTGTCCACAGAACCGGCGTCCAGGTCAGCCTGGGTCACCGTGTAGGTGACCGAGCACTCGATCGAGGCCCCGGGCACCAGCGTGGTGGGCTGCGCGGGATCACAGGTCAGTGCCGAGAGGTTCGGCAGCGGATCCGTGATGACCACGTCCGTGAGCGTCACGTTGCCGGTGTTGGTGGCCACGAACGTGTAGGTGATCACATCACCCACCGCGTCGTAGGTCGCCACGTCGGCGTCCTTGGTCAGCTCGATCGCAGGCGACTGGGTGGCCGGCACCGTCTCGTCATCCGAGTCCGTGACATTCTCGCCCTCCGGCGGCGTACCGACGGTGGTGGCGGTGTTGTCCACAGAACCGGCGTCCAGGTCAGCCTGGGTCACCGTGTAGGTGACCGAGCACTCGATCGAGGCCCCGGGCACCAGCGTGGTGGGCTGCGCGGGATCACAGGTCAGTGCCGAGAGGTTCGGCAGCGGATCCGTGATGACCACGTCCGTGAGCGTCACGTTGCCGGTGTTGGTGGCCACGAACGTGTAGGTGATCACATCACCCACCGCGTCGTAGCTCTCAACATCAGCCGTCTTGACCAGCAGGATCGCCGGCTCGACGGCAGCCGTGACTGTCTCATCGTCCGTGTCGGTCACCGGCTCACCCACGGGCGGGGTGCCCTCGGTGGTGGCCAGGTTGTAGACCGAGCCGGCGTCGAGATCCGCCTGCGTCGCCGCGTAGGTCGCGGTGCAGGTCATGGTGGCATCCGGTGTCAGGGTGGAGCCCTGGACCGGCGCACAGACCAGCGCCGAGAGGCCCGGCAGCGGATCGGTGATCGTCACATCAGTGAGCGTCACGTTGCCGGTGTTGGTGGCGACGAAGGTGTAGGTGATCACATCACCCACGGCGACGTAGGTCGCCACATCCGCCGTCTTGACCAGGTCGATGTCGGGCAGCTGGGCCGCCGGCACCGTCTCGTCATCCGAGTCGGTCACGTCGTCCCCAACCGGCGGGGTGCCGGTGGTGGTGGCGGTGTTGTCCACCGAACCGTTGTCCAGATCAGCCTGGGTCACCGAGTAGGTCGCCGTGCAGGAGATCGAGGCACCCGGAGCCAACGTCGTCGGCTGGGCCGGAACACACGTCAGGTCCGAAAGCCCCGGCAGCGGATCAGAGATCTTCACGTCTGTGAGCGTCACGTTGCCGGTGTTGGTGGCCACGAACGTGTAGGTGATCACGTCACCGACCGCGTCGTAGGTCGCGACGTCGGCGTCCTTGGTCAGCTCGATCGCAGGCGACTGCGTCGCCGGCACCGTCTCGTCATCCGAGTCCGTGACATTCTCACCCTCCGGCGGCGTGCCGACGGTGGTGGCGGTGTTGTCCACAGAACCCGCGTCGAGATCGGCCTGGGTCACCGTGTAGGTGGCCGAGCACTCGATCGAGGCCCCGGGCGCCAGCGTGGTGGGCTGCGCGGGATCACACGTGAGGCCCGACAGGCCCGGGAGCGGATCCGTGATGACCACGTCTGTGAGCGTCACGTTGCCGGTGTTGGTGGCCACGAAGCTGTAGGTGATCACGTCACCCACCGCGTCGTAGCTCGCCACATCGGCATCTTTGGTCAGCTCGATCGCGGGCGACTGCGTCGCCGGCACCGTCTCGTCGTCCGAGTCGGTCACCTCGTCACCAACCGGCGGGGCGCCGGTGGTGGTAGCCGTGTTGTCGACGGAACCGTTGTCCAGGTCGGCCTGGGTCACGGCATAGGTGGCGCTGCATTCCATAGTCGCGTTCGGCGCGAGGGACGAGCCCTGGACCGGAGTGCAGACCAGCGCGGAGAGGCCTGGCAGGGGGTCTGTGACGGTGACATCGTCGAGCGTCACGTTGCCGGTGTTGGTCACCTCGAACGTGTAGGTGATCACATCACCCACCGCGTCATAGGTGGCCACGTCGGCGGTCTTGACGATCATGATCGCCGGCTCGGTGGCCGCGGTCACGGTCTCGTCGTCCGTGTCGGTGACCTCGTCGCCCACCGGCGGGGTGCCGGTGGTGGTGGCGAGGTTGTACACCGAGCCGCCGTCGAGGTCGGCCTGGGTCACCGCGTAGGTGGCCGAGCACTCCATGGCGGCACCCGGAGCCAACGTCGTCGGCTGGGCCGGGACGCAGGTGAGCCCGGACATGCCGGGAAGCGGATCGACGATGGTGACATTGGTCAGCGTCACGTTGCCGGTGTTGGTGGCCACGAACGTGTAGGTGATCACGTCACCCACCGCGTCATAGCTCGCCACATCGGCGTCCTTGGTCAGCTCGATCGCAGGCGACTGGGTGCCGGGGACGGTCTCGTCGTCGGAGTCGGTGACATCGTCGCCGACCGGCGGGGTGCCGGTGGTGGTGGCGGTGTTGTCCACCGAACCGTTGTCCAGGTCGGCCTGGGTCACCACGTAGGTGGCAGTGCAGGTCATCGAGGCTTGCGGAGCCAACGTCGCGGGCTGGGCCGGATCACAGGTCAGTGCCGAGAGGCCCGGGAGCGGATCCGTGATGATCACGTCTGTGAGCGTCACGTTGCCGGTGTTGGTGGCCACGAACGTGTAGGTGATCACGTCACCCACCGCGTCGTAGGTCTCCACATTCGCCGTCTTGACCAGATCGATGTCGGGCAGTTGGCTGGCCGGCACCGTCTCGTCGTCGGAGTCGGTGACATCGTCGCCGACCGGCGGGGTGCCGGTGGTGGTGGCGGTGTTGTCCACCGAACCGTTGTCCAGGTCGGCCTGGGTCACCACGTAGGTGGCAGTGCAGGTCATCGAGGCTTGCGGAGCCAACGTCGCGGGCTGGGCCGGATCACAGGTCAGTGCCGAGAGGCCCGGGAGCGGATCCGTGATGATCACGTCTGTGAGCGTCACGTTGCCGGTGTTGGTGGCCACGAACGTGTAGGTGATCACGTCACCCACCGCGTCGTAGGTCTCCACATTCGCCGTCTTGACCAGATCGATGTCGGGCAGTTGGCTGGCCGGCACCGTCTCGTCGTCGGAGTCGGTCACCGGCTCACCGGCAGGCGGGGTGCCCTCGGTGGTGGCGGTGTTGTCCACAGAACCCGCGTCCAGATCGGCCTGGGTCACCACGTAGGTGGCCGAGCACTCCATCGAGGCTTGCGGAGCCAACGTGGTGGGCTGGGCAGGCGTACAGGTGAGGTCCGACAGGCCCGGGAGCGGATCAGAGATCGTCACGTTCGTGAGGGTCACGTTGCCCGTGTTGGTGGCCACGAACGTGTAGGTGATCACATCACCCACCGCGTCATAGCTCGCCACATCGGCGTCCTTGGTGAGCGAGATGGCCGGGAACTTGTCGCCGGTGACCGTCTCGTCGTCCGTGGCCGTCACATCCTCACCCGCCGGCGGCGTGCCGGTGGTGGTGGCGAGGTTGTAGATGGAACCACGGTCAAGGTCGCTCTGACCGATGGTGTAGGTCGCAGTGCAGGTCATGGTGGCATCCGGCGCCAGGGTGGAACCCTGGACCGGGGCGCAGACCAGCGCCGAAAGGCCCGGCAGCGGATCAGCGATCGTCACGTTGCTCAGGGTCACGTTGCCGGTGTTCGTCGCCACGAAGGTGTAGGTGATCTCGTCACCCACCGCGTCGTAGGTGGCAGGATCAGCCGACTTGACCAGCGTGATCGCAGGAGATACATCGGCCGGGACGGTCTCGTCGGCGGTGTCGGTCACATCGTCGCCCACCGGCGGCGTGCCGGTGGTGGTGGCGGTGTTGTCCACCGAACCGTTGTCCAGATCGTCCTGGGTCACCGAGTAGGTGGCCGCGCAGGTCATGGACGCTTGGGGAGCCAAGGTGGTGGGCTGGGCAGGCGTACAGGTGAGGTCCGACAGGCCGGGCAGCGGATCCTCGATCGTCACGTCCGTGAGGGTCACGTTGCCGGTGTTGGTGGCCACGAAGGTGTAGGTGATCACATCACCCACCGCGTCGTAGCTCTCCAGGTCGGCTTCCTTGGTGAGCGAGATCGCCGGGAAGCGTTCTCCGGTCACCGTCTCGTCGTCATCGTCCGACACCGGGTTGTCCGAGGGATCGGTGCCGGTGGTGGTCGCGGAGTTGTAGATGCTGCCCGCGTCGAGATCGAGCTGGGTGACGGTGTGTGTATCGGTCACCGTGCAGGATGCGCCCGGAGCCAGCGTTGCGGCGCAGGGCTCGTCCACGAGGCCGAGCATGGCGTCATCGATCGTCACGTCCGTGAGGGTCGACTGGCCGGTGTTGGTCGCGACGAGCGTGTAGGTGATGACGTCCCCGACAGCGTCGTAGGTTGTCGGCAACGCCGTCTTCGTGAGGGTGATGTCCGGCACGCAGAGGGTGGCCTTCGCGCTGGACGTCTGCTGCGTCTCCGTGATGGTGGCGGTGTTGGTGTACACCTTGCACGCGTCGGCCTCAGCGTCGGCCGCGAGGTTGCGGGTGTAGCTGAACGTGGCCGTCAGGCCATCCACAGTGGCGTCGGGAGCGGTGATCGAGCCGCCGCCGGCTGCCGCGGAGACGGTGCCGAGCGGGCTGGTCGCTCCGCCGAAGGTGTCGGTGACGGTGATGGACTGGTTGACGCGGGCGCCGGCCGAGAACGCATAGTTCGCGGTGCCGGTGGTCGTGGCGTCATCCGAGCCGGTGGGGTAGGCGGTTGCCCAGTTGGCCTTGCTCACCCTGAGGGTGGCGGTGTTGGTGCCGCTGAGCGGGATGTCGCCCAACTGCCCGTCACTGGTGCACGTGTAGTTGTACGTGGTGGTACCAACGGGCAGGTCGAGGTTGCCGGTGCCTTCGGCCACGCCGGCGACGGTGCAGTCCATCCCCGGGGCCAGCTGATCGGTCAGGGCGACCTTCATGGCGACATCCGGGTTGTTGACGGTGATGACACCGCTCAGCGAGTAGTTGGAGCGTTGCACTCCGGCCAGCGAGACGTCGACGTCGTAGCCGGCGACCACTGGAGCGGTGCCGTCGACGTGATAGGTGACCTCCTTGACGCCGTCGATGGTCTTCTCGATGGCCCACACGTAGGTTTCGGTGAACGTGGCGACGGCGGTCTTGGACACCGTCGGCACCTGCGGATCTGCGAACTGCAGGGTGGCACCGGCGCTGAGCGTGACCGTTGCGGTCTTGGTGCGGTCTGCGGCTGCGGGGAGCAGGTAACCGGTGGGCGGCGTGATCTCCTCGACGGTGTACTGACCGTTCTTGGCCTCGTTGAACTTGATGATGCCGGCGGTGGCGGAGTCGTCGCCCGCACCGTTGTCGGTGATGGTCACGGACGCCACGCTGCGGTTGCGCGGATCCGGCGAGATCCGGAAGGTGGCGCCCCCGATGAGGTCACCGTCCATGTCGCGCTTCTCGATCTGGAAGCTGGGGCACGGGTTGACGTCGATGGGGCCGGTCAGGAAGTCCTTCAGAGCGGAGCCGAGGGTGGCAGCCGCCGTGGAACGCAGGTACATCGAGTTGAACGCCAGGCGTCCGCACTCGACCTCGCCACCGCCTGGGACCAGCGCGCTCAGGTTGAAGGTGAACTCGGCAGTGTCGCCCGAGGTCTTGTATGTGAAGGCGCTGCTCGGGACGGTGATCTGGACCCACGAGGAGCCGTTCCACTCGTAGACGACGGGCTGGGAGAAGCCTCCGTTGGTGGACGTGGTGAACGCGAAGCGCAGGTCGCCGACAGTGCGGTTGGGGATGGGCGTACCGTTGCCGTTGACGGTGTTGGGCGCCTGGTTGAGCTCCAGGTAGAAGCCGCCGTCGCCCTGGCCGGAGAAGCGGTTGAAGCCGAAGTAGAGGATGGGGTCGCCGTTGACGTACGCCACGTCGACGCCGGCGCTCACGAGGTCGGTGCTCTGACCGGTGCCGCCGAACTCCTGCTGCCAACTGCTCAGCGCGCCGTCCTCCTTGGAGCCCTGGGTGAACATGTTGTCCGGCGAACTGCCACAGGCGTCGTCGACGTACTCGGGAGTGCCGGACCAGGCGATGGGCGTGAACCGGTCGCGGATGCAGGTCGCGGTGGCGAGCACGCCGATCTCGGCTGCAGGCGCCACCTGCGCCTCCTGCAGGAGGGGGGCCTCGGGCGCCGCGGGCTCGGAGGCCGCGGGCTGCGCCGTCGTGGGATCGGCCTTCGTGGGGGCCGTCTGGGCCGGCTTCTGCGTCACGGGCTCGGCCGTCTCCGCAGCGGGAGCAGAGGGTTCAGTGGCCGGGGCAGGCTCCTCCGTCACCACGGGCTCCGGCGTGGTCTCCTCGACCACCTCGACGGGGACCGGTTCGGCGCTGGCCGGCTCCTCCGACGTCGCGGCTTCCGGCGCAGAAGAAGACGCTGGTGTCTCCTCCGCCGTTACCTGGACTGTTGTCGGGCTCTCCGCCGCCACTTCGCTGAGGGTCACGGAGCCCTCCGCCAGCGCGATTGCCGCCGGCGATTCGGGTTGGGTGCTCTCGGTATCGGCCTGGGCACCCAGGACCCCCATCAGTGGGAGCACCAGGATGAATGCGGACCAGGTGGAGAGAAGCCTCCACGTACGGTTCCGCCACGAATGATGACTTGTGGTGTGCGACTGCCCAGGCATGTGACTTCCTCTTTCGGATCTCCTGGGGAGCAGCGGCTCTGCGCGCCTTCTGCTTCCCCGGGGATGGCCGAGGGAGGTCACTTCGAATTCAGGAGGAAAGCGGCCACGGATCTGGTGACAACCAGTTCCACACAACCGTCCCCCGAGGTCGAAAGGTTCCCCCCTTGTTACCCCTTAGGAGGCACTGTAGGGCACCTTTGCGTTTCTGTCTCGGAAAAAACGTAAGGAAGTTTCTATTTTTCAGACCACTCAGGACTTTCACAGGATCCGCAATGCATCCGCCGCCCGGCCCCAAACCCTCGCATTCAGGCGTAGAACACACCCGGGCGCCAAAACCGGAGAAAGACACGCGGTCGAGCCCCGCGAAGGCTGTCACCCGTTTAGCCGACACGTACCTCCGAATTACGCAACGCATTTACGTCCCGTAAGTTACTTTTGTCACTGAGCCTCCCGCCGTGACTCTTGTCACAGTGAACCGCCCCTGCGTCAATAGACGCAGGGGCGGCCCTGTTCGATCCAGTCGAGGCCGGACCCGGCAGTCCTCCCTGGAGGGACGGGGGGGACGGACCCTACCCGGGAGGTTTCACGCCTCAGCTACGGCGACGCTTCCTGCCTGCCATCGCCGCGGCACCGCCGGCCAGCGCGAGGAGCGCCACGCCGGTGAGGACCAGCCCGGAATCGGGACCGGTACCTGTGGGATCACCACTCCTGACCATCGGCTTCGGAGCCGGGGCCATGGGGCGCGGGGCCGGTGCAGGGGTGGGCTCTGCCGGCACCTGGTGATCGTCCTGATCCGTCACGGGCTTGTCGTCAGGCGTGAGGCCTGTCGTCGTCGCCAGGTTGAGAACCTTGCCCGCCGCCACGTCGGCGGCCGTGACCACGTAGGCCGCAGTTGCGGCGCAGGTGGTGGATTCACCCGGATCCAGCTCTGTCACCGGGCAGGTGACGGAGATACCCGCAGCCATCAGCTTGGGATCATCGACGCGGACGTCGGTCAACAGCGTCTCACCGGTGTTGGTCACCGTGAAGCTGTACATGATCCGGTCGCCGAAGCGGACGGGGCCAGCCTTGTCGGCATGCTTCACCAGGTCGATCCCAGGCGTCAGGACGGGCTCGGACGGGGTCGGAGCCTCGACCAGGGCGTCGTCCTCGTCGGTCACGATCTCGTCATCCGGCGCCGTTCCCTCGACCACGGCGATGTTGTGGATGAACTCGGCATCGAGATCCGCCTGCGTCACTTCGTGCTTCAACTCGATGACGCATTCCTCCCCCGGAGCCAACGACTCGGCGCACAACGCGTCTTCGACGCCGAACATCTCGTCGTCGATGACCACGTTGGTCAGCGTGACGTTGCCGGTGTTGGTGGCCAGCAGGGTGTAGGTGATGATCTCGCCAACTTCGGCGTATTCCTCGCGGTCAGCCGTCTTCACCAGCGAGATCGCCGGATTCTGGTCACCCGGAACCGTCTCGTCATCGGTGTCGGTCACATCCTCACCCTCCGGCGGCGTGCCGACGGTGGTGGCGGTGTTGTCAACGGAACCGTTGTCGAGGTCTGCCTGGGTCACCTCATAGGTGGCCGTGCATTCCATCGACTCCCCCGGAGCCAACGTGCCCGGCTGCGCCGGATCACACGTCAGGTCCGAAAGGCCCGGCAGCGGGTCGGTGATCGTCACATCGGTGAGCGTCACGTTGCCCGTGTTGGTGGAGACGAACGTGTAGGTGATGAGGTCACCCACCGCGTCGTAGCTCTCCACGTCGGCCGTCTTGACCAGGTCGATCGCCGGGAACTGGTCGCCGGTGATGGTCTCGTCATCGGTGTCGGTGACATCCTCACCCTCCGGCGGCGTGCCGACGGTGGTGGCCATGTTGTAGACCGAGCCGGCGTCGAGATCCGCCTGCGTCACCGTGTAGGTGGCGGTGCATTCCATCGACTCCCCGGGGTCAAGCGTGGTCGGCTGCGCGGGATCGCAGACGAGCGTGGACATGCCCGGCAGCGGGTCGGTGATCGTCACATCTGTGAGGGTCACGTTGCCGGTGTTGGTGGCCAGGAACGTGTAGGTGACGAGGTCACCCACTGCGTCATAGGTCGCGACGTCCACAGTCTTGACCAGGCTGATCGCCGGCATCTGCTCTGCAGGCACGGTCTCGTCATCGGTGTCGGTCACATCCTCACCCTCCGGCGGCGTGCCGACGGTGGTGGCGGTGTTGTCAACGGAACCGTTGTCGAGGTCTGCCTGGGTCACCTCGTAGGTGGCGGTGCATTCCATCGACTCCCCCGGAGCCAACGTGGCCGGCTGGGCCGGATCACACGTCAGGTCGGAGAGGTCCGGCAGCGGGTCCGTGATCGTCACACCGGTGAGCGTCACGTTGCCCGTGTTGGTGGAGACGAACGTGTAGGTGATCACGTCGCCCACCTCGTCGTAGCTCTCCACATCGGCCGTCTTGACCAGGTCGATCAACGGGAGCTTGTCGCCGGTGATCGTCTCGTCATCGGTGTCGGTCACCGGCGGGCCGCTCGGCGGGGTGCCGACGGTGGTGGCCACGTTGTAGACCGAGCCCGAGTCGAGATCCGCCTGCGTTACCGCGTACGTGGCGGTGCACTGCATCGACTCTCCCGGATCCAGCGTCGTCGGCTGCGCGGGAACGCAGACGAGGGCGGACAGGCCGGGTAGCGGATCAGAGATCGTCACGTTCGTGAGGACGGACTGGCCGGTGTTGGTGGCCAGGAAGGTGTAGGTGATCACGTCGCCGACCGAGTCGTACGTGGTGGGCGAAGCGGTCTTGGTCAGCGTGATGTCCGGCACACAGACCGTGGCCTCGGTTTCCGAGGTCTGCTGGGTCTGGGTGATGGTTGCCGTGTTGTCGTACACCGCGCACTCGTCGCCCTGGGTGTCGGGCGCGAGGTTCCTGGTGTAGGTGAACGTCGCCGTCGTCCCGGACACCGTGGCGGTGGCCGTGGTGCCCACTGCGGTGACCGCGGTGCCGGCGTCATTGGCCGTGACGGTGCCGAGCGTGGTGGTCGAGCCGTTGAAGGTGTCGGTGACGGTCACGCTCTGGTTGGTCTTGGTCGACGAGGCGAACATGTAGTCGGCCGTGGCGGTGACCGTGGCATCATCTGCGCCGGTCGGGAACGCGGTGGCCCAGTTCGCCTTGCTGACCTTCAGCGTGGCGGTGTTGGTGCCGCTCAGCGGAACATCACCCAGCTGCCCGTTGCTGATGCACGAGTAGTTGAAGGTGCTGGTTCCGATGGGCAGCTCGACATTTCCGGTGCCGGCGGCCACGCCGGTGACGGTGCAGTCCATGCCCGGAGCCAGCTGGTCGGTCAACGAGGCTTTCAGTGCGACATCCGGGTTGCTGACGGTGATGACACCGGTCAGTGAGTACGCCGAGCGCTGCACCTCGACGAGCGACACCTCAACCTCGTAGTTGGCGACGACCGGGGCCTCGCCTCCCACGTGGTAGGTCACTTCCGTCTCACCGTCGACGGTCTTCTCGATGGCCCACACGTAGGTCTCGTGGAAGGTGGCGACGGCGGTCTTGGTCATGGTGGGGACCTGCGGGTCGACGAACACGACGCTCACGTCGTCGGTCAACCCGACGGTGACCTGCTGTGTGCGGTCCGCCAGGGCGGGCAGCAGGAAGCCGGTGGGCGGCGTGATCTCTTCGATCGTGTACACGCCGTTCTTGGCCTCGTCGAACCGGATGATGCCGAGCGTGTCGGAGTCGTCGCCCGCGCCGTTGTCGGTGACGGTCACCGAGGCGATGCTGCGGTCACGCGGGTCAGGCGAGATGCGGAAGGTCGCGCCTCCGACGAGGTCGCCGTCCATGTCACGCTTCTCGATGTCCAGGCCAGGGCAGGCGTCGACATCGACAGGCCCGGTGAGGAAGTCCTTCAGCGCGGAGTTCGCCGACGACGAAGCCGTAGAACGCAGGAAGAGGGAGTTGAACGACAAGCGGCCACACTCGACCTCGCCGCCGTCGGGAACGAGCGCCGTCAGGTCGAACGTGAACTCGGCGGTGTCGCCACTGGTTTCGTAGGTGAAGGCCGAATCAGGGACGGAGACCTGCACCCAGCTGTCGCCGTCCCACTCGTAGACGGTGACGCTCGAGAAGCCGCCGCCGGTGGACGTGGTGAACGCGAACCGCAGGTCGCCCACCGTGCGATCAGGCACCACTGCGCCCTGATCGTTGACGATGTTCGGCTCCTGGTTCAGCTCGAGGTAGAAGGCACCATCGCCCTGGGGCGAGTAGCGATTGAATCCGAAGTACAGGATGGGATCACCGTCGACATAGGCGATGTCCACCGCTGCGCTGACGAGGTCCGTGCTCTGACCCACACCGGCGTTGTCCTGGGTCCAGGTCGACGGGGGATCCGGCTCCTGGGAACCCTGCACGAACACGTCGTCGGTGTCGTTGCCACAGGCGTCGTAGACGAACGACGGCGAACCGCTCCAATCGATGGGCGTCACAGCGTCCCTGTTGCAGTCGTCGGTGGCCAGGACGCCGATCTCGGCTTCCGGGGCGGCGAGCGGTGCGGTTTCGTCGAGCGCGGGAAGATCGCCCTCAGGAGCAACGGCGACCGACGGGGCCGCCTCTTCCTTCACGGGCTCTTCCGGTGCGGCCTCTTCGGCGGGAGCCGGCGCTTCTTCAACGGGCGCCGCTTCCTCGACCACGGGGGCCGGCTCTTCGCTCACCGGTTCCGGCGCCGGTGCGGGAGCCGGCTCTGGTTCGGGCGCGGTCTCCTCAACCACCTCAACGGGCACCGGCTCCTCTGCCTGCGGTGGCGCTGGCTCTTCGAGCGGCGGCGCCTCTTCACTCACTGACGGTTCCGGCGCGGCTGGAGTCTCCTCCGGCGCAGCCTCCGTCAGGGTCACGGTGGGGGATTCCTCGGCCATCGCAGCGACGGCGGAGGTCACCTCCCCCGTTGCGTCAGTATCGGCCTGCGCTCCGAGCATTCCCATCAGCGGGAGTACGAGGATGAACGCGGACCAGGTGGAGACCACTCTCCACGTGCGGCTTCGCCATGGAACATGGCCTAATGTGTGCGACTGCCCAGACATCAATCTTCCCCACTTCGGTCTGCGGGGGCCGCGGCAATCGGCGCCGCAGCTGCCCCGGGATCGGCCCGGGAGGCGTGTGTCGAACGTCGGGGAATGACCGTTGTGTCAGTAGATGTCCCCCACGATGGACGGTGCCCCCCTTTAAACCCTTGTTCAGCACCATATGCCACGCCGGGGGCGTTTGTCGCCACCTTTTAGTAATGAACTTTCAGGCAATTCCTTACGTGCCTGCGAAGTATTGAGCGGCTGGTCAGCGCATTGATCAGGGGCTTGGCGGACGCAGATGAGCCATGGCCGGAAACAGACATCGCGCTCACTGCCGCTACTTCACGGAGTTACGCCTGGCTACGACACCGGAACGGCGGTCACGACGATGTTGTCGGAGTAGATCCAGCCGCGGCTCGTCCGGATGAAATCCCCACCGCAGGTCACCAGGTGGAGCCGGCGTTCGCCGTCTGTTGCGAAGAGCCTGTCCGGGAGTTCGGTCTGGCGGTACAGGTGCACGCCGCTGACCACCCACTCCTGGCGTCGGCCCCGGTCGTCCCAGGTGCTGATGCTGGCGCCCGGTTCGACCTCCCCCAGGTAGTAGAGAGCGCCGCGGTCCCCGCTGTAGACGACATGGCCGGCGAGGAGAGTGGACCCGGTGCCGGCCCGCAGCGGCTGGACGGTGTTGAGAAGGCCCACCTTCGAGAGGTTGCGCGGCAACGTCATGGCGTTGTCCGCGGAGACTCCCTGGTTCACAATGCCGGCATCCACGTAGATCGACGGGATCTGGAGTCGACTGACGAAGCTTCCGCCACCGTCACCATCGGCCGGAGGTTCCTCGACCGGCTCGGTACGCACGAACGGCCCCAGTTCAGCCTTGGCCTCTTCCTCGATCACGAGCGGCTCGACGTCGGGGGCCGCCGACGGCCTGGCCGCGATGGCCTCCTCGGCGCTCATGGAGAACTGCCGGCTGGGTTCCGGGGTCTCCTCCGGCGGACGTTCCTGGAGCCCGGACCAGACGAGGTACCCACCGCCCATGGTCAGTGCCACGGCGAGCAGCACCCACAGGCCTGCCCGCCACCCCCTGCGGCGCGTCGCTCCAGTCACCAACCCAGCCTAACGCGGGGAGCGAAGCGCGACAGTCGCCCAGACGGAGGGAACGAAGTCAGACGGAGGGAACGAAGTTGAGCGCGGTTGACTCAACTCGGACTTGACTACCGACACGCACGGATTAAACTTGAGTCCAAGAGGCTCAACCCAGAGCTGCACACAGAGAAAGGGAAACCATGGCACGCACGTTTGATCCGTTCCGCGACATGGAGCGCCTGTTCGAGCAGCGCTCCACCTCCCAGCCGGGCATGAACATGGATGTCTATCGTTCGGCCGATCACTTCGTGGCCGAGATCGACCTGCCTGGCGTTGACCCGTCGAGCATCGACATCGACATCGACGACCGCACGCTCACCATCCGCGCCGAGCGCCAGAGCAAGGCCGCGGAGGACACCCAGTGGCTGACGCGGGAGCGCGCCACCGGGACGTTCGCCCGCCAGTTGATGTTGGGACGCGGCATCGACGCCGGCAAGATCGAGGCCGACTACACCGACGGCGTCCTCACCGTCATGCTGCCGGTGGCTGAGGAGTCGAAGCCGCGCAAGGTGTCCGTCGCCCATTCCGGCGGTCAGCGCGAGATCCGCTCGGAAGTTGTCGAGGAGGGCAGCGAGGGCTGATCCCTCCTGCTGGAGTTGCCACGGGGCGCCGCACACCACGTGCGGCGCCTCTTTGTCACCCCCTGCGCAGCGCGACGGGGCAGACTGGAGACATGACGAAGCTCGACGACGCATTCGACGTGGTGGCGCGCGCCGACTTCCTGCCGCCGAAGGTCAAGCCCTTCGCTGATCTGGACAGGGCGCTGGCGATCGGTCACGACGCGACCAACTCGCAACCCTGGACGGTGCGCTACATGCTGGAGCATCTGGACCCGCAACCCGGAGACAAGGTGCTCGACGTGGGCAGCGGCTCGGGCTGGACCACCGCCCTGCTCGCCTACCTGGTGGGTGAGAGCGGCTCGGTCGTCGGCGTGGACATCGTGCCTGAGCTGGTGCAGATGGGTCGCCTGCACATGGACAACCGGTTTCCGTGGGCGCGCTTCGAGGAGGCGGAGGAGGGTGTGTTGGGCTGGCCCGAATCTGCGCCCTACGACCGGATCCTGGTCTCGGCCGACGGCGGGAGCGTTCCGGAGGACCTGGAGGCGCAGCTCGCCCCCGGCGGCCGGATGGTGCTGCCCGCGTCGCAGCGCATCATCATCGTGGCGAAGGACGCCGACGGGAAGCTGACGCGCAACGCCGCCGCCGGGATGTTCAGCTTCGTGGAGTTGCGGTAACCGGCTCGGTACTCAGCCGGCGAGGAGCGCCTGCGCGGTGGGCTCGTCGGTGACCAGGGCCGTGATGAGCCGGCCGCGGATCGCGCCGCGGATGGCGCCCACCTTCTCCACACCGCCGGCGACCCCGACGACGTTGCTCATCTCCCGCAACTCGTCCAGCCCCAGTCCGATGCGCCGCTCGGACCACGGGGTGGCGACCACCCGGCCCTCCGCGTCGTACCACTCCCCCAGCATGTCGCCCACCGCTCCACGCGCGGCGAACCCGGCCACCTCCTCGTCGGTGGTCACCCCCGCCAGGACAGCTGATCCGCCGGGGGTCGCCGACCCCATCCCCGTCAGCGTCACGACGGCGGACCGGGCCAGGTCCAACACCTCGCGGACAGCCTGCTCGTCGGCCAGCGCGCTGGCCATCTCGGCGCTCGAGACCAGCAGCGGTGCGGGCACGGTGCGCAGCCGGCGCAGCACCCCCGGGGAGCGGGTGAGCACGTCGTCGATCCCGCTCAGCTCACCGGCGCAGGCGACGAACTGCACACCGTCGAGCGACTCCTCGGACAGCTCGACCAGTGCACGGGCCACCGAATCGCCCCAGGAGACGCCGACGACGGCGCCGGGGTGCAGGTGTCGCCTGGCGTAGGCGGCCAGCGCGGCGGCGACGCGCTCGTTGGTGCGCTCGCGCGAGAGCCTGCCCTCAGCGGTGGGGACCACGATGACGTCGGTCAGCCCAGAGGCCTCTTTCAGCCTGGTGGCCAGCTGCATGGCGGCGAGGTACTGCGAGTCCATCTCGATGCGCACGATCCCGTGCTGGCGGGCCGCTTCGAGTAGCCGGCCGACGGTCTGGCGCGAAACGAACAGCCGCTTGGCCACCTGCGCCTGTGTGAGGTCGTCCTCGTAGTAGAGCCAGGCGGCACGCACGACGAGGTCGAGGTCGTTGGGCGTGGGGGTCAGCACCTTGGTGAGCATATGCCCAGTTCGCGCGGACAGCCTTCCTTCGGACGGCAACGCGCCTAGATTTGATCCGTAGCACTCAGAGAAAGGGTGTCCCTCGTGACCCAGATTCCCGCCCTGCAGCATGCCATCCAGTTCGTCGGCGTCGACGAGATCGTGCTGAACACCGAGAAGCCCGTCGACGAGGTCGGCCCGCATCAGATGCTCCTCCAGGTGGAGGCGTGCGGCATCTGCTTCTCCGACACCAAACTGCTCCACGCCTTCGACTCCCACCCCCGCAAGGCCGAGGTGGTCAAGGGCATCGACCTCGACGCGCTGCCGGAGATCCCGTCGTACCACCCCGGCGCCGCTCCGGTGGTCCCGGGGCACGAGCCCGTGGGCCGCATCGTCAAGGTCGGCGACCAGGTGACCCACTTCGCAGTGGGCGACCGAGTCCTCGTGCAGGCCGACTGGAAGCACCTGCGCACCGCCAAGTCGAACGGCGCCTTCGGGTACAACTTCGACGGCGCCCTGCAGGAGTACGCCCTCATCGACGAGCGCTGCGTCGTGGCGCCCAACGGTGAGGAGTTCCTGATCCACGTCTCCGACGGCCCGTCCGCGGCCGCGGTGGGTCTCATCGAGCCCTGGGCCACCGTCGAAGGCTCCTACGCGTGGGCAGAGCGCGACCATCTCAAGGACGGCGGTCGCCTCCTGGTCGTGAGCGACGGCGAGCCCACCGGGCTGGACGCGCTCACCTCGGCACACGTGCCGGCAGAGACCGTCTCCGTGACTCCGGGCGAGGTCGCCTCGCTCGAGGGCCAGGTGTTCGACGACATCATCTACTACGGCTCAGACCCTGAGGTCATCGAGGCCACGGCGCCGCTGCTCGGCACGCGCGCCACCTACTGCCTGGTCCTCAGCGGCGGGACGATCGGCCGCAAGGTGGCCCTCGACATCGGCCGCGTCCACTACGACTTCATCCGCTTCGTCGGCACCACCGGCGACGACCCGGCCGACGGCTACGCCTGGGTGCCGGCCAACGGCGAACTGCGCGCCGGCGACAACGTCGCCATCATCGGCGCAGCGGGCCCCATGGGCATGATGCACACCATCCGCGCCGTCACCTCCGGGGTGGAGGGCATCCGCGTCACCGGCACAGACCTCAGCGACGACCGGCTGACGCACCTGTCGCGCACCGTCGATCCCATCGCCGCCGGCCGTAGCGTGCCGATCACCTACGTGAACACCGGCGACGAGGAACTGCAGCACGGTTTCACGCACATCGCGTGCATGGTGCCCGTCCCGGCCCTGGTCAGCCAGGCCGTGGACCTCGCCGGCGAAGGGGCGATCCTCAACGCCTTCGCGGGCATCCCCGCCGGCACCCTGGGCGACTTCGACCTCCAGGGCATCGTCGAGCGCCGCATCTTCATGCTGGGCACCTCAGGCTCGGATGTCTCGGACATGCGCACAGTGCTGCGCAAGATCGAGGAAGGCATCATCGACACCCACATCAGCCTGGACGCCGTGACCGGCATGAAGGGTTTCCAGGACGCGATCGACTCGGTGATGAACCGCACCAGCGGCGGCAAGATCATGGTGTACCCGATGCTGCACGACCTCGAGCTGACGCGTCTGGTGGACATGCCTGAGAAGCTCCCGCATGTCGCCGCGAAGCTGAACAACGGCGTCTGGACCAAGCAGGCCGAGGAGGCGTTGCTGGCCGGCGCCTAGCCGACTCTAGTGGCCGCGGAGCTGCTCGATCGCCCGGCGTTCACGCTTGGTCGGGCGGCCGGCTCCGCGGTCGCGCACCGCCACGCGGCCCACCATCTCCGGGATGGGTGGCGGCTTCTCGGGCGTCCGGTCGATGTAGGCGGCCTGCGCCAGCGGCGCGCTGACCCGCTTGGCCAGACCGGGGTCCACCACCTCGAGGATCTTCTCGTCCTGGTCCTTACGCACCCGGATGACCTGGCCCGCCACCACATGCTGTGACGCCTTGGGCAGCAGGTCGTTCACCCTGACATGCCCGCCGCGCACGGCCGTCGTGGCCAGCGAGCGGGTCTTGTATACGCGCACCGCCCACAGCCAGGCATCCAGTCGGGTCATGCGCTGATCCTAATCGCCCGGTCAATGGGCCTCGGGGAGGCCCGGTACGGTGGCGACGAGAGACCTGCCAGAAAGGAACCCCATGACCAGAAAAGCCATCGTCACCGGCCACAGCAAGGGCCTCGGTGCCGCGCTCGCCTCGCAGTTGGAGGCCGACGGCTGGGCCGTCCTCGGCGTGTCGCGCTCTGCCGGCGCCCAGGTGGACCTGGGGTCGGCGTCGGAACTGGAAGCGTGGCTGGAATCCGGCGCACTCGCGGAGTTCCTGGCGGGCGCCTCGGACATCATCCTGATCAACAACGCGGGGGCGGTGTCGCCCATCGGCTTCGTGGGCACGCTGGACCCGGCGGAGATCGAGCGGTCGGTCAACGTCAACGTGACCGCTCCCATCATCCTGACCGACGCCGTGGTGCGGCTGCGTACCGCTGGGGCGCCTCTGCGCGTGGTGCACATCAGCAGCGGGGCGGCGCGCCGCCCCCACGCCACGTGGAGCACCTACTGCGCGGGCAAGGCCGCCGTCGACATGCACGCCGTGGCGCTCGCCGAGGAGAACCTCGAGGGCGTGCGCGTGGCCTCCATCGCCCCGGGCGTGGTGGACACCCAGATGCAGGAAGCCATCCGCGGCACGGACTTCCCGGCGCGAGACCAGTTCCAGGCACTGAAGGACGAGGGCCGTCTGTCATCGCCAGACGAGGCGGCCCGCAGGATCATCACGCTGCTCAACCGCGCAGACTTCGGCGAGAAGGTCATCGCGGACGTCCGCGACGCCGGCTGATTCACTTCTTGTCGACTGCCTTCTCCAGCTCCGCCTTGTTCATCTTCGAGCGGCCCTCAATGTTCTTGCGCTTGGCCTCTTCATAGAGCTGGTCCCGGGTACGGCCACCCGGCCCCTTGTGGGAGCGGAGGCCACCGCGTCGGCCTGACGAGATGTCCTCCCGGGACAACCTGCTGGATTCCTTCGCCTCGCCTGCCCGAGCGCGCTCCTTGTTCACTGTGCGGGCGGCGATCTCCTCAGCCGTGTCCTCGTCCTCGCCGCGCTCCTCGAGGCCCTCCTTGATGTGCTCGTACTGCCGTTCGCGCTTGGCGCTCCATGCCTTGGGGCTCATCTCCACCTCCTGCTCGGGTCCTTCAACGCTACGGCGGCGTTCCACGTCCGGCTACCCCCTTTAGCGCGGGCCGACGGTGGGCTAGGGTGCTGCCATCCACGCGGGTGCCCTCGGCAGAGGGCTGAGATGGGGCTGATGCGGCCCGGACCGTCCGAACCTGTCCGGGTCATGCCGGCGAAGGAAGTGAACCATGTCACACACCCTTGCAATGCCCACCACCGCGCCCCCGCGGACGCTGCCTCCTGAGGGAAAGGCTGCGCTCCGCGGCGGCGTCCTGGGCAACTACGTCGACCAACTGCACATCTTCCTGCCACTCGTCGCGCTGGCCCCGGCCCTGACCGTGCTCGCGGGGCCGCATGCCGCGGCCACCACCGGCGCCATCGTCGTGATGGCGATGCTGCTCGGCCGCCCCATCGGGGGCATGGTCTTCGGCCAGATCGCCGACCGCCTCGGCCGCACCACGACGACGAAGGTCGCCATCGCCGGCACCGCGGCGTGCACGTTCGGCATCGCGGCCGTCCCCACACACGAGTCGATCGGAGGCGCGGCGATCATGATCGTCATCGCCCTGCGCTTCCTCGGCGGCATCTTCATCGCCGGGGAGTACTCAGCGGCGATCCCGCTCGCGATGGAGTGGTCGAAGCCGAGGCGCCGCGGCCTGTTCTCCGGCCTGATCATGTCGATGGCGCCGTGGGCGCAGGCCACCATCGCGTTCGCCACGGGCATCCTGCTGGTGGCGCTCGGGGCCGAGGACTACGCGGCCTGGGGCTGGCGGGCCTCCTTCGCGGCGGGCGGCCTGGCGTCGGTGGGGATGCTGATCTACTACGGGCGACACGTCACGGACGCGCCGGTGTTCCACCGCAGCCGCGCCACGGGGCGCAGGCTCGGGCTGCTGGAAGTGCTGACCGGCGCCTACGCACCCGCGTTCTGGCAGATGTTCGGCCTGATGAGCGGTTTGTGGTTCCTGACCAACACCACCGTGATCATGCTGACGCCCCGGCTGGGCACCGACGTGGGGCTGGCGCCCACGAGCGTGAGCCTGGTGATGGGGTGCGCCGCCGTCGGTCAGGCCATCGTGATGGGTGTCACGGGGCACCTTTCCACCGTGCTGGGCCGCCGGCGGTTCTTCGTCATCTGGGGAGTGCTCGCGGCGGTGTCGGCGCCGCTGTTGTGGCTGGCGATCATGAGCGGCCCGGCCGTGTGGCTGATCGCCGTGTGCGCCGTCGCCCTGCAGGTGCTGACCGTCACTGCCTACGGCCCAGTGGGCGCGTACCTGTCGGAGCGCTTCCCCACGGCCGTGCGGGCCACGGGTTACGGCACGGCCTACAGCGTGTCCATCGTCATCCCGGCCCTGTACCCCTTCTACCTGCCCACGCTGGAGGGCTGGTTCGGGCGCGACACCGCCGTCGTGGGCCTCATGGTGTTGGGCGGCGCTCTCGTCGCGGTGTGCGGCGCGGTGGGCCCGGCCCTGCGGCCGCGGGAACTCACAGACGACCTCGAGGCTGTCGCCTCCCGTCAGGTGGCCGCATGATCGCCGACGTCATCACGGCCGTGCGCGAACGGGCACCGCTGGTGCACTGCCTGAGTGCGGCGGTGTCGATGAACTTCGTCGCCGACGCCCTGCTCGCCGCGGGCGCGCGGCCCATGATGACCGAGACGTTGGAGGAGGCGCCGTCGATGGTGGAGGTGGCCGACGCGCTGCTGATCAACCTCGGCACCCTCTCCTCCGACGGTATGGCGGGCATCCCCGCCACCGTCGCCAGGGCCCACTCGCTGGGCACTCCCTGGGTATTGGACCCGACGGCGGTGGGGATCGCGCCGGTCCGCACGCCGCTGGCCCGCCGGTTGCTGTCCGAGGCGCCGGCCGTGGTCCGCGGCAACGCCTCGGAGATCCTGAACATCGCGGGCACCGGGGTGACGGGGCGGGGCGCCGACACCGCGCACACGCCTGAGCAGGCTGCGCAAGCGGCGACCCTGTTGGCTCGGGCCTCCCACGCCGTCGTCGCGGTGTCGGGAGCGCGCGACCTCATCACCGACGGTGAGCGCAGGATCGGCGTCACCGCCGGGCACGCGCTGTTGACCCGGGTCACCGGAACCGGCTGCACGCTGGGCGCGCTCATCGCGGCGTGCACCGCGGTGGCTGACCCGTTCGACGCGGCCCACGCGGCGACGGCCTGGCTGTGTCTGGCCGCCGAGGACGCGGCGGCCGTCGCTTCGGGGCCGGGGTCGTTCAAGGTGGCGCTGGTGGACGCGCTCGCCACCCTGGAAGCGTCGGCAGCGGATGAAAGGGCAGCAGAATGATCGACCTTCGTTGCTATGTGATCACCTCCGGGAACGGACCGGACGTGGTGGCGAAGGCCGCCGCGGCGGCCGGGGCCGGCGCCGGCGTGATCCAGGTGCGGGAGAAGCACCTCTCCGCGCGGGAGCTGCTGCGCCTGACGCTCGACGTGGGGCGGGCGGTGCACGAGGCCAACCCGTCGTCGAAGGTGGTGGTCAACGACAGGGTCGACGTGGCCCTGGCCGCGCTGAGGGAGTCGCCTGAGTGGGTGCAAGGGGTGCACCTGGGGCAGGACGACCTGCCGGCGGTGGCCGCGCGTGAACTGCTCGGGCCGGACGCGGTCATCGGCCTGACGACCGGCACGCTGGAACTCGTGCGCGCTGCGGACAAGCTCGCGGGGGTGATCGACTACGTCGGGTCCGGGCCGTTCAGGCGCACCCCGACGAAGGACTCGGGGCGCGAGCCCCTGGGTCTCGCTGGCTACCCGGCGATGGTCTCCGCGACCCGGCTACCAGTCGTCGCGATCGGCGATGTGCAGGCGGCGGACGCGCCGGCACTCGCCGAGGCGGGGGTGGCGGGGGTCGCCGTGGTGCGCGCCGTGATGGGTGCTGACGACCCGGCGGCCGTGGTCCGGGAGATCCTGGCCGCGCCCTTCGCTAGCTTCGCTCGCTCCTAGGGGGCTCAGGAGGCTGAAGCGCGGGGCGGCGCCCCCAACCGGTCGCGACGGGCTTCGGGAGTGAGCGCCCAGCGCACGATCGTCGCCGAGAAGCGGCCGAGGGGCTGACCGAACAGCACGTCGAACCACCGGCCCGCGGGGAGCCGCAGTTCGCGGCGCGCCCATGGGGGCAGGGTCGAGATGGCGCCAGCGGCCAGCATCCAGTAGCCGGGGCGGGCGGGCCAGGGCACGGGTGGGTTCTTGAGCAGGAAGTCCACGGTGTCGAGGGCCGGCGGCGAGGCGCGTAGTTCGGGCCGGTACTTCTCGATGGCGGCAAGCAGCTCAGCTTCCGTTCGTGGCAGGTCGACGGCGCCGAGCAGCTCGCCGACGGGGGCCGCCTGCGCGACGTACTCGTCGGTCTCCTGCTGGGTGAGCCGCCGGTCGCCGAAGTGCTGGAAGCTGGCGAGGAAGCTCTGGGTCTCCGCGATGTGGACCCACGCGAGCAGGTGGGGGTCCGAGGCCCGGTAGGGCGTGCCGTCGTCGGTCTTGCCGCGGACCCGTTCGTGCACGTCACGGATCCTGGCGATCAGCGCCTCCGCGGACGGGATGGGCCCGTACGTTGTCATCGCGATGAACTCGGAGGTGCGCTGGAGGCGACCCCACGGATCCGACCGGTAGCCGGAATGCCCGGCGACGCCGGCCATGGCGGCCGGGTGCAGCGCCTGGAGCAGCAGCGCCCGGATGCCACCGGCGTACATCGCGGCGTCGCCGTTGACGTGCCAGATGACGTCCTCGCGGCTGTGCCACCGATCGCCCTCCGCGCCCCAGATGAGCGCGGCCTTGGCGTCGGCGTCCTCTCCCGCGACCCGTGAGCGCAGGGTGCGCCCCAGGAGTGACCGGAAGCTGGCGATCGGGTTCATCGCCCCAGCCTACGTGGCTGACGGCGGCGCACGGGCGGGTGGACCCCAGCCCCAGGGATGGTCTTCACCCGCACCTCCGTCGGTTGTCGCCCGGCGCCACTACTGTGTGCCAGTAGGAGGAAATCATGAAGATCACCGACAACGGGCCTCAGCCCAACGCGTTCGACATCGAAACCGCCACGCGGGAAAACACCAACTACCGCACGGTCGCCTGGACGGGGAAGTACTTCCAGGTGACCCTCATGTCCATCCCCGTGGGGGAATCCATCGGCCTGGAGATGCACCCCGAGACAGACCAGTTCCTGCGCATCGACGCGGGTGAAGGCAAGTGCGTGATGGGCCCGTCCAAGGACAACCTGGACTTTGAGCAGGAGGTGGAGGACGGCTGGTCCATCCAGGTGCCCGCCGGAACGTGGCACGACGTCCTGAACACCGGCCAGGAGCCCCTGCAGCTCTATGTCGTCTACGCCCCCACGCACCATGCGCAGGGAACCGTCCACGAGACGGCCGCCTTGGCGGAGGCAGACGAGGAGGCGGGCGGCGACGAGCCGCCGAGCTGGTCACACCAGCCCGCGCCGGATGCTGAGGACAAGTCGGCCTGACGCCGGCCACTTCCACCGCACCATCAGCTGGCGGTTCCGCGCTCGAAAAGAGCGCGGGACCGCCAGTTCGTTCATTCTGTGGACTCCCCATCCTCGATATTTTGATTAGCTGAGGTAATGAGCTAGGGTAACTTCCGGTCCACGAAAGGAACCCGTGACGAATACCTCCTCCACTTCGGCCGGCACCGCGACCGCGCCCCTCGATAAGCCCGCCCTCGCCAACGACCTCCGACTCGCCTGCCAGCGCATCGCGCGCCGTGTCCGGTTCGAGTCCACCAGCGAGCTCCCGCCTCACCTCTTCTCGGTGTTGGCACGCGTCAATCGCGTCGGCCCCCAGACCCCCACCCAGCTGGCAGAGGACGACCGCGTCAGCACGCCGTCGATGACCCGCACGCTGAACGCCCTCTGCGAGCGCGGCCTCGTGGAGAAGCGGCCGCACCCACACGACGGGCGCCAAGTCCTTATCCATTCGACGAAGGCCGGTGACGAGGTGGTCCAGGAGACGATCGCGCACCGCGACCTCTGGATGCTCACCCACATCGATTCCCTCGACGACGACAAGCTGGCGCTCTTGAGGAAGGCCGCCGACCTCCTTCTGGAGGTGTCGCATGCCTGAGATCACCACACGCTGGCGCACGTTCGCCTCGTTCGCGGTGCGCAACTACCGCTTCTTCTTCGTCGGCGCCCTGGTCAGCAACCTGGGCACCTGGATCCAGCGCATCGGCCAGGACTGGTTGGTGCTCACCGAGCTGACGGACAACTCCAGCACCGCGCTGGGCATCGTCACGGCGCTGCAGTTCCTCGCCATCCCGCTGCTCGCCCCCTACGCAGGGGCGGTGGTGGACCGCTTCGACAAGCGCAAGGTGCTCGTCATCTCACAGCTGGCGCTCGCGGCCACCGCGCTGGCCCTGTGGGGCCTGGTGGCGACGGGCACGGTGCAGCTCTGGCACGTCTACGTCTTCGCGCTGATCACCGGTGCCATCACCGCGTTCGACAACCCCGCGCGGCAGTCGTTCGTGTCGGAGATGGTGCCGCTCACACTGCTACCCAATGCGGTGGGGCTCAACTCGACCTCGTTCAACGGGGCGCGGCTCATCGGCCCCGGCCTGGCCGGCGTCCTGGTGGCCGCCGTCGGCGTGGGTCCCACGCTGCTGATCAACGGGCTCAGCTTCTTCGCCTTCATCGCCTCGCTGGGGTTGATGCGCGCAGACGAACTGCACCCCGCGCCCATGGTGAAGGCGCGTGGCGCCGCCATGGACGGCCTGCGGTACCTGGGCGGCCGGCCGGACATCATCGTGCTACTGGTGGTGGTCTTCATGCTGGGCACGTTCGGCATGAACTTCCAGATCTTCAACGCCACCATGGCCACAGAGGTGTTCCACGCGGGAGCCCGCGAGTTCGGCCTGCTCGGCACGATCATGGCCATCGGCACGCTCGCCGGGGCACTCGGCGCCACGCGGCGGGCGAACCCGTCGCTGCGCACCGTGCTGATGGCCCTGACCGGCTTCGCGGTGAGCACCTTTGCCCTGACGTTCGCGCCCAACTACACCGTCTACGCGCTGCTCCTGATCCCCTCGGGCTTCTTCGCCCTCACGGTGATGACGACGGCGAACGCGGCGGTCCAGTTGTCCACCGCGCCTGAGTACCGCGGGCGCGTCATGGCGGTCTACGTCGCGATCTTCGCCGGCGGCACCCCGCTGGGTGCGCCGCTGATCGGCTGGCTCGGCGAGGTGCTCGGTCCCCGGGCGTCGGTGCTGGCGGCCTCCCTGGCCACGGGCATGGCCGTCATCGGGGTGCTGGCCTGGTTCATGGTGCACGACGGGCTGCGGCTGCACATCGAGCGGGGTCGTCCCCTCCGGATCCGCGCCACCCTGCCGTCCCGCCCCGCCTACGGAGGCGCGCGCTGAGGGTATCGTCGGTACATGGCGATCAGCGCGCTTGACCTGTTCAAGATCGGGGTGGGTCCCTCGTCGTCCCACACGATGGGCCCCATGCGAGCCGGCGCGCTCTTCCGCACCCAACTCCTCGCAAGCCCCGTGGTCGACGACGTGGCCAGGGTCCGCGTCGACCTCTACGGCTCACTCGCGGCCACGGGGCTGGGGCACGGGACGGACCGCGCCGTCGTCGCCGGGCTGCTCGGATTCCAGCCCCAGCGGGTTGATCCGGACGAGATGAAGGCGGCCGTGGACGCCGTGGTGCACGGCGACGGACTGATGTTCAAGGAGCGCCAGCTGCCGTTCGACTGGTCCACCGATCTGCTGTTCCACCGCGAATCCAAGCCATGGCACCCCAACGCCCTGACGGTCACCGCCCTCGGCGTCGACGGTGCGGAACTGATGACCAACACGTTCTACTCCATCGGCGGCGGGTTCGTCGTCGACGAGGCGCAGGCCGAGGCCGGTGAGACCGGGGTGGCGGACGTCACCGTCGAGTTCCCGTTCAGCACTTCTGAGGAGCTGCTGGCGTTGTGCTCGCTGCACGACCTGAACGTCGCCGAGCTGGTGGCCCGCAACGAACTGGCCTGGCGTCCGGAGGAGGAGACCAGGGCCGCGCTGCTGGAGATCTGGTCCGTCATGCGCGGCTGCATCGAGCGCGGCGTGCTGCAGGAGGGCTTCCTCCCGGGCGGGCTGCGCGTCCCGCGGCGGGCGCCGGACCTGTACCGCCACCTCGTCTCCCGCGACGACGCCCCCAACCTGATCACCCGCACCTTCTCAGCCATGGACTGGGTCAACCTCTACGCGCTGGCCGTCAACGAGGAGAACGCGGCCGGCGGCTGCGTCGTGACGGCACCGACGAACGGTGCCGCCGGCATCATCCCCGCGGTGCTGCAGTACTACATGAAGTTCCAGACCGGCGCCCGGGACGAGGACGTGGTGGATTTTCTGCTGGCGGCCACCGCCGTCGGGGTGCTGCTGAAGATGAACGCCTCCATCTCCGGCGCCGAAGTGGGGTGCCAGGGTGAGGTTGGATCCGCCTGCGCGATGGCAGCCGCCGGCCTGGCCCAGGTGATGGGCGGCTCGCCTGCCCAGGTGGAGAACGCAGCGGAAATCGGGCTCGAACACAACCTCGGGCTGACCTGTGACCCCATCGGCGGGCTGGTGCAGGTGCCCTGCATCGAACGCAACGCCATGGCGTCGGTCAAGGCCATCAACGCGGCGCAGCTGGCGCTCAACGGGGACGGGCGGCACCGCGTGACGCTCGACCAGGCCATCCGCACCATGCGCGATACCGGGCGCGACATGCTCAGCAAGTACAAGGAGACCTCAGAGGGCGGCCTCGCGGTCGCCTTCATCGAGTGCTGACGAGCGCTGAGCGATTCGCTCAAGCAGCGACCCGCACCGCTCAGCGTCCGCTGCACAGGTCTAGAGTTGGGGCTGAACCCGAGGAGGAACCCCACCCATGCGCGTGCTCGTCACCGGTGGCGCCGGCTACATCGGCTCCCACACCACACTTGCCCTTCTTCAGGATGGTCACGACGTCCTGGTCGTCGACGACCTGTCCAACAGCTCCGAGGAGTCGCTGCGCCGCGTCGCAGACCTCGCCGGGCGCGAAGCCCAGTTCGTCGAGGCCAATGTGCGCGACGCGGCGGCTCTCGACAAGGCCTTCGCCGATTTCCGACCCGATTCCGTGATCCACTTCGCCGGCTGGAAGGCCGTGGGCGAATCCACACAGATCCCGTTGACGTACTACCGCGAGAACATCGGCTCCACGATCACGCTGGTGGAGACCATGGCCAAGCACGGCTGCAACCGCATCGTCTTCTCCAGCTCCGCCACCGTCTACGGCGAGGAGTCGGAGCCCCCGTTCACCGAGGACGCGCCCACCGGCGCCACCAACCCGTACGGCCGCACCAAGCACATGCTCGAGCAGATCCTCGAGGACGCCTCGGCGGCCAACCCCGAGCTCTCGGTGGCGATCCTGCGGTACTTCAACCCCATCGGTGCCCACGAATCCGGCCGCATCGGCGAAGACCCCAAGGGCATCCCGAACAACCTGCTGCCGTTCGTGGCGCAGGTGGCCGCCGGTCGCCGCGAGAAGCTGATGATCTTCGGCGACGACTACGCCACCCCGGACGGCACCGGTCGCCGGGACTACATCCACGTGGTCGACCTGGCCGCCGGTCACCTCGCCGCGCTGAACTACCTCGGCGACCACACCGGCTACCACGTCTGGAACCTGGGCACCGGCCAGCCGTCCTCGGTCCTGGAGATCGTGCACGCGTTCGAGGCCGCAGCCGGCCAGGAGATCCCGTACGAGATCGTGGCCCGCCGCCCGGGCGATGTCGCCGAGAGCTACGCCAACGTCGACAAGGCGCACAACGAACTGGGCTGGCACGCGGAGAAGACCGTGGCCGACGCCTGCGCCGACACCTACCGCTGGCAGCACGACAACCCCAACGGGTTCGCTGCCGTCTGACGCAATGCAACTGAACGGGGGCCGGTGTGGATGATCCACACCGGCCCCCGAATTTGTCGACGGTGGCCTTCAGCCGGCGGAAGCTGCGGACCTGGCTCCGCGGCGGGTGTCGATGAGGCGCACGAGGACGCCCACGATCAGGGCGATCCCCGCGGAAATGAGCGAGCCCTGCAGCACAATCCAGAACGTCGCCCACGTCTGCTCGAAGCCCCCCACGGTGAGCGCCGCGTCGAGGACCACATGACCGGCCACGCCCACGGTGACGATGAGTAGCACCGCGAGCCAGGCGAGGATCCGGCGTGGCGTGTCCCACCCGAGGCGGCCGAGCGCGAGGCCGAGGCCGGCGGCCACCACATAGGGCACGTAGAGGATGGCCGCTGAACCCGTCTGGCCAACCACCGCGTACATCAGCCCCGTGAGCCAGTAGACCGTCGGGAGGTAGAGCAGACCCAATCCGACGGTCAAGGCGATGGGGCCTCGCATGAGCAGCCAGTAGGCCAGCACCGCGTAGCCGGAGTAGGCGGCGACGACGGCCATGGTCATCACGAGCATGGCTGGCGGGCTGGGGCTGAGGGCATTCCCGGAGAGGTCGACGAAGCTGACCACCACGAGCAGGGCCATGCCCACCGTCGCGACGAACGCCGCCGGGCCAGCCGCGACCGGCCCTCGCTTGGCGCGCCAGATCCTCAGGCCGAGCGCGGTGAAGGCAGCGGCCATGACGACGACCGAGACCGAGTTGTAGTAGCTGAACAGGTTCAAGGCCAGCCGGAACGGCCCGCCCGCAGAGGCGCCACGGAAGGCCTCACTCACCGCCATGGCCAGGTGCGGCAGGAGCGCCAGCAGCAACGCTGCGGCACCGATGACCAGCGAGCGCCACGGCGCGGTGGCATCCGCGCCGTCCGGCTGGACCGGGTCCTGGTTTCCAGTGGTTGCGCTCACAGGCGAGCCCCCTTCGTCACCCTCACCGTACCGGGGGTGCCGATAATGCGCGTTCCGGCTGCGTGTCTCTTCGTTCCCACCGGCCGGTGCGCATTCCGGGGGGTGAACGATGGAAGGATGAGTGCATGCCCCGCCCGACCATCAAGGACATCTCACGCATCGCGGGCGTCTCGCCCACCGCGGTCTCGTTTGCGCTGAACAACCGCCCAGGTGTCTCCGAGTCGACGCGGGCCCGCGTGCTGCAGGTCGCCCAGGAGATCGGCTGGCACCGGAGCGTCGCCGCCGCCGCGCTTTCCGCGGGGCGAGCGCAGGCAGTTGGCATGGTGCTGCCACGACCCACTGGTGAGTCCACGGGCGAGCGGTTCCTGATGCACCTCATAGCCGGGATCGAGGAAGTGCTGACCGCGCACGGGTTGGCCTTGGTGCTCCAGTTCATCGTTTCCCCCGAGGAGGAACTCGAAACCTACCGCCGTTGGCACTTCGAGCGCCGTGTCGACGGTGTGATCCTCACAGACCCCGTGATGGACGACCCCCGGCCGGCCATCCTGGAAGAATTGACGATGCCCGCCGTGTTGATCGGCTCGCTTCCTGGCAACGAACTGCCCAACGTACGTGTCGACGACGCCGCGGCCATGCGCTTCATCGTGGGCCACCTCGCAGCTCAGGGGCACCGGCGCGTCACGCACATCCCGGCTCCCACGAACCTGATCCACACCCTCAAACGGTCCGCCGCCTTTGCCGAGTCGTGCCGGGAACTGGGCATCGAGACCTTGCGGAGCGAGACCAACCCGGGCACCATCAACGCCGGCCAGGCCATCACGCACCAGTTACTCATGGCCGACAATCCACCCACGGCCATCATCTATGACAACGAGGGCCTGATGCTGGGCGGCCTTGGCGCGATCAATGCCATGGGCGTGCGGATCCCGGACGACGTGGCCATCGTGTCGTTCGAGGACTCCGCGTTGTGCCGGGTGACCTCCCCACCGATCACTTCGCTGGCCTACGATCCGGCCGGTCTGGGCGCGGAAGCCACCACTCTGCTGCTCGACCTCCTCGGCGGTGAAGAGCCACGGGAGGTAGTAGTGGCCGCGCCGACGATCCAGGTCAGGGGTTCGACCCAGACCCGGTCATAAGCTACCCGTCCCGGGGGCGGTCAGTGGCGTCTTCTGATCAGGCCAACCCGGTCGTGCTGGGGTCCGTCGCCGTCAGCGGTGTTGCTCGGGACGGAGCCCTGCCCCCGGCTGGGCGGCGACCTCGGTCCGCTCGTTGAGTTCGATCCACGTGGTGTCGCACCCCGGGCACCGGTAGACCGGCGCGCCTTCGACCAGCTCGTCGGTCTTGATCGTGCCGCAGGCGTCCTGGCACGGCCATGTGGTGAGGAATCGGGCGCTCATGAGCGTCAAGGCTACAGGCGGAGATGCGTCTTTGCCCCACGGGATTGATTCACTACCATCGGCACATGTTGCAGGAGCCGAAACCGACGCGGGATCTGGCCGCGCTGCCCAAGGCACATCTGCATCTCCACTTCACCGGGTCCCTGAGTGTGCCCGCCCTCCGGCAGTTGGCGGAGGCCCGCGACATGGACCTGCCTCCCACCCTCATCGACGGCGTACCCCTGGACGTGCCCTACGACAGGCGGGGCTGGAACCGCTTCCAACACCTCTACGACGTGGCCCGCGCCGCCGTCCGGGGCGAGGAGGCGCTCCGCGCGGTGGTCCGCAACGCCGCAGCTGAGGACGCCGCCGAGGGCTCGCGCCGGCTGGAGTTGCAGGTGGACCCCACGTCGTACGCCTCCTCCGTCGGAGGGCTGCAGGAGGCGCTGGAGATCGTGTGCGACGAGGCCCGGGTCGCCTCCGCCAGCTCCGGCGTGCAGATCGGGGTGGTGGTGGCCGCCTCGCGCATCCGGCACCCGCTGGACGCCCGCACCCTCGCGCGGATCGCCGCGCGGCACGCCGGCCAGGGCGCCGGGGAGGTGTGCGCGTTCGGGCTCAACAACAACGAGCGCGAGGGCCGCACCCACGAGTGGGAGGGCGCGTTCCGGATCGCCCGGCGCGCCGGCCTGCCGGGGGTGCCGCACGGCGGCGAGCTGCGGGGGGCGGACCACCTCGAGCAGGTCGTCGCGCACCTGCAGCCCGCCCGCATCGGGCACGGCGTCCGCGCCGTCGAGAACCCCGATCTGCTGAGCCGGATGATCGACCGGGGCATCACCTTCGAAGTGTGTCCGGCGTCGAACGTGCAGCTGGGCGTCTACCGCGAGCCGGATGAGGTGCCCCTCCGCGCGCTCCTCGACGCCGGGGCCGATATCGCTCTGGGTGCCGACGACCCGCTGCTGTTCCTGTCCAGGCTCACGGACCAGTACGTCACAGCGCGCGAGGTCCACGGACTCGACGACGCGGCCCTGGCCGGGCTGGCGCGCTCGTCGGTCAACGCCAGCTTCGCCCCGGCCGACGACAAGCGCCGCTGGCTGGCGGAGATTGACGACTGGCTCCAGTCACCCGTCGACTGACTCAGCCAAGAAATGACAAGAGCCCCGGCCGAAGCCGGGGCTCTTGCAGGTTGCGATCAGACGATCACTGGGCGACGACCTCGAACGGGACGTACGCGGTGACGGCCTGGTGCAGCTTGATGGCTGCGGTGTGGCTGCCGACCGACTTCACCGGCTTCGGGAACGAAGCGGTGCGCTTGTCGACGGTGGGGCCACCGGCCTTCTTGACGGCCTGAACCAGGTCAGCAGCGGTGACGGAACCGAACAGGTGGCCCGCCTCCGAAGCGCGGGCAGCGACGGTGACCTTGAGGTCCTCGAGCTGCGTGCGCAGTTGCTGAGCGTGCTCGACGCCGCGCACCTCACGGGCGTCGCGCGCCCGCTTGATGCCATCGATCTGCTTCTCGGTTCCGCGGGTCCAGCGGATGGCCCTGCCCTGAGGCAGGAGGAAGTTACGGCCGTAGCCGTCCTTGACCTCGACGACGTCGCCGGCGATGCCGAGCTTGTCAACGGTGCTGGTCAGAATGAGCTTCATCATAATGTCTTCATCCCTTCCGATCAGCGGGCGGTCGACGCGTACGGCAGCAGAGCGACTTCGCGCGCGTTCTTCACGGCGATGGCGATCTTGCGCTGGTCCTGGACCGAAAGGCCAGTGACGCGACGGGCACGGATCTTGCCACGCTCAGAGATGAACTTCTTGAGCGTGTTGATGTCCTTGTAGTCGATGTTGGCGACGCGGGTCGTCTTCACCGGCATGATCTTCTTCTTGTTCACAGACTTGCGCTGTGGACCGGCCATTGTGGTGCTCTCCTTCTATTACTGAAAGCCCGTCTTGCGACGGAATGTGCCAGCTAGCCCATGGGAGCTAGATAAGCGATGGATCAGAACGGGGGCTCTTCCGGCTGCGACTGCGCCCACGGGTCATTCCCGCCGCGGTTGCCGCCTCCGGCGTTGCCGGAGCTGGCCCACGGATCGCCCTGCGGGCTACCCTGACCACCACCGGTGTTGCCACCACCCTGGTTACCCTGCCACTGGCCACCACCGCCGCCGCCACCACTGCCGGAGCGGGTGACGGTTGCAGTTGAGAAGCGGAGGGTGGGTCCGACCTCGTCGACATCGATCTCGAAGACGGTGCGCTTGACTCCCTCACGGTCGTCATACGTACGCGACTTCAGACGGCCCTGAATGATGACCTGCATACCCTTGCGAAGGGTTTCGGCCACATTCTCGGCGTACTGGCGCCACACGGAGCAGCTGAGGAACAACGCCTCGCCGTCCCGCCACTCGTTGGACTGACGGTCGAGCACACGGGGTGTCGACGCAATCCTGAAGTTGGCCACCGCTGCGCCGTTGGGCGTGAAGCGGAGCTCGGGATCTGCGGTGAGGTTTCCGATCACCGTGATCTGGGTTTCGCCTGCCATGATTCTGATGCCTCCGATAAGTTCGGACTTGGTGACGACGCAGCCTGGGCCTTGCCGTCGAGGTCTGAGTGAAAATCTATCTGTCTACCACTTTGGCCGGTGGCGCCGACAATTTTCCACTCAGTTTTTTTGCTGTGGAAAACTCAGTCCTCGCGGCGCAGCACCTTGGTGCGCACAACCCGCTCGTCGATGGTCATCAGGCGATCCATCTCAGCAACGGTCGCCGGATCCGCAGTAACCTGCAGGACGGCGTAAATAGCCTCGGACTTCTTGTTGATGTCGTATGCGAGCCGACGACGTCCCCAGATGTCCTGGTTGTCGACGGTGCCACCACCCTTGGTGATGACTTCGAGATGCTTCTCGACCAGCGCGGGGACCTGACGCTCGTCGACATCTGAGTCGATGAGCACCATAACCTCGTACTTGCGCATGCTTCAGCCCCACCTCCTTCGGACTAACGGCCGCGAGTCTGTCCCGCGGCAGGAGGGCAAAACTGACCTGGGGTCAGCCAAGGAGCCAGACTACCGGCTGCGGGCTGCCGATCCCAAACCGCCCGACGCGGCGGGAAGGGCCGCTCAATCCGTCGACTGCAGCTTCTCGACGACCCCGCTGGCCTCGATGGCGGTCCAGTAGGCGTCGGCCCACCCCTCGTAGCCGAGGTCGTTGGGGTGGAACCAGTCCCCCGCGGTGTAGCGGTGGTAGCGCCAGGTTCCCGCCTCGCGGGTGGCGCGGTGCAGCGGCACCAGGTGGTGCTTGTGGCGCTCGATGAGGATCGACGCGACGGCGGCCATCTTCTGCGACTGGCGGCCCAACACCGGAACCATGAACCACGGCACGTCGGCGACGAAGGAACCCTCCGGCAGCGCCGCGAGGACCACGTCCATGTTCGCCTCGAAGGACGCGGGCGAATGGCCGGGGAACACGACGTCGTTGCCGCCGATGTCGAGGGTCACCAGATCCGGGGTGAAGGGGAGGTCGCGGAACTGCGGCAGCTGGTCGCGCACGACGTCGGCGCTGGTCGCGCCGCTCACCGACAGGTTGGTGATCAGCACCTCGCGGCCGGTCACCTCGGCGAGCTTGCGCCCGATCCGCGGCACATAGCCGTGGTCCACCTGGGATGCCCCCACGCCCTGGGCCGCGGAGTCGCCGAGCGCCACGTAGCGCAGGGCGTCCTCGCCGCCGTCGCGGGACTCGCCCCAGTGGATGCGGTAGTCGTTGACGTGGCGGACGATCTCGCGCCGGCCCATCAGGTACGACGCCGCCCCGGCGGACACGAGGGTGCCCGCGGCCGCGCCGGCCAGGAGCCCCAACAGCCGCTTCATCGCCGGCCCCGGTACGGACCGGGTAACACGGGGTTGCCGTCCTTGGCCCAGGCGCGCAACCCACCGCTCACGGATTCGGCCAGGAGGCCCTTCTCACGGAGCAGGGCGGCCATGAAGGAGGAACGCAGCCCCGTGTCGCACATGACGATGATGGCCGCATCGCGCTCCGCCAGCGGGTCGTCGCCGTGGATGGCGTCCACCGGGTTGTCGTGGAGGGCCCCGGTGTCCACCGGGCGCGCGCCGGGTGCGTGACCCGCCTCGTATTCGACCTTGGTGCGCACGTCGATCAGGACGGCACCCCTGCTCAGTGCCAGCAGCGTCTCATCGATGCTCAGCCCGTCGTCGGAGCGCTTCCCCAGGAAATCCAGCAAACCCATGCGTCCATTGTCCCTCACGCCGGGCTGCGTCAGACAACGCCGAAGAGACCCAGCCCGATGGCGCCGAAGACGAAGCTCAGGCCCAGCGCGAGCAGGACGTAGCCGAGCCAGGTGCGGCGGGCCCAACGCACCGTCAGGAACGGCAACACCACGGCCGCGGCGAGGGAGATGATCCCGAAGACGCGGTGCCAGAGCGGCACCTCTTCCACGGCGAAGTCCACGCCGGCGCCGCCCGTGTCAGGGATCAGCAGCGTCAGCAGCCCGGCGAGCGCCCCGGGCAGCACCAGCAGCAGCGACAGGAGCCCGAGCGCCAGCGCGCCGGGCCAGGTGCCCCACCAGATCCGCTTCGTCACGCCGTCGAGCTTACGGGCTGCCGGACCCACCCAAGCGTTGTTGAGTTGTGCAGCGGACTTGGTGCACAACTTCACTCTGCCCAGCGCGGTGGCGGGGCGACGACGGCGGGGCGACGACGCGCGGTCAGGCCTGCGGGATGTGGCCGTCGAGCACCCAGGCGAGGAACTCCTTGAGGTCGCCCGTCTCACCGTCGCGGCCGCCGCGGCCGATGACCAGCGGCGCCAACTGCGGCTGCAACTTCACGCCCGTGAACCGCGACATCAACCCTCCGGGAACCGTGAGCGAGTAGTAGTTGCCCTCGGTGTCGACGGCGACGGAGTGGTTGGTGCGCAGGTACCAGCCGGTCTTGTCCGTCTTGACGGTGTGCCCGTCCAGCGTGACGGCCTTCAGCGGGCGGGGCGCCAGACCTTGTTCCCGGGCAGCGACGAGGAACTCGTCGATGAGCACCTTTGCGCGGGCGGCCTCATTGCGGGCGTGGCTCGCGTTCAGCTCCGCGCGGATGCGCGCTGCCTTCTGGCGCTCTGTCAGGTGCTCGTCCATCCCCTCAGCCTAGACTCGCCGATCCGCCCCCCGTCAGATGGAGTAGCCACCGTCGACCAGGATCTCCTGGCCGGTGATGTAGGCCGCCTCCTCGGAGGCGAGGAACGCCACCGCCGCCGCGACCTCCTCGGGCTCGCCGAAGCGACGCGCCGGGATCTTGTGCCGGATCTCGTCCGCCGCCTCGGGATCAGTGTGCAGCCGCTTGAGCCGGTCCGTGGCCGTGTACCCGGGCGCCACCGTGTTGCAGGTCACCCCGTCGGCGCCCACCTCGAGCGCCAGTGTGCGCAGATGATTGGTGACCGCCGCCCGCATGGCGTTGCTCACCGGCAGCGTCAGCGACGGGCGACCCACCGTCAGCGACGTGATCGCGATCACCCTGCCCCAGCCGTGGGAGCGCATGCCCGGCAACACCGCGTCGACGAGCCGGGCCGTCGACATGAAGGTGGTCTCGAAACCCGCGTGCCACCCCTCGTCGGTGACCTCCGACGGCAGGCCGGGCGGGGGTCCGCCGGCGTTCGACACCAGGATGTCGACCTCCCCGGCGGCCTCGACGGCGGCGCGCACACCGTCGATCGTGGAGACGTCCGCCACCACCCAGCGGGCGCCGATCTGGTCAGCAGCCACACGCAGGTCCTCTTCGGTGCGCGCGGCGATGGTCACCTCGGCACCCATGTGGCGCAACAACTTCGCCGTCGCGAACCCGATGCCCTTGCTGGCGCCGGTGACGAGGGCACGCTTCCCGCTCAGTGACAACATACCCCCACGCTAACCCACGAAATCGTGCGTGGGAGACTGAATCGATTGCTTTACAAGGAGGTCCGATGCCGGAGTTTGGCTACGCAGACATGCTGCCCATCGGGGGCGACGACACCCCCTACCGTCTCCTCACCCATGAGGGTGTCGAGGTGGTCGAGGGACCCGAGGGACGCCAGTTCCTGAAGGTCGCACCGGAAGCGCTGACGCTGCTCGCAGAGACGGCGATGCACGACATCGCGCACTACCTGCGGCCGGCCCACCTGCAGCAGCTGCGCACCATCATGGACGACCCAGAGGCCTCCGCCAACGACAAGTTCGTGGCGCTCGACCTGCTCAAGAACGCCAACATCGCCGCCGGCGGCATCCTGCCCATGTGCCAGGACACCGGCACCGCGATCATCATGGGCAAGCGTGGCCAGCAGGTGCTGACCGAGGGCACCGACGAGAAGCCGCTGTCGCTGGGCGTCTACAACGCTTACACCAAGCTGAACCTGCGCTACTCCCAGAACGCGCCCATCACCATGTGGGAGGAGCGCAACACCGGCAGCAACCTGCCCGCGCAGATCGAGCTCTACGCCGACACCGCGCCCGGGCACGAGACCGGCTACAAGTTCCTCTTCATGGCCAAGGGCGGCGGCTCCGCGAACAAGAGCTACCTCTACCAGGAGACCAAGGCCATCCTGAACCCCGACTCGATGATGAAGTTCCTCGAGGAGAAGCTGCGCTCGCTCGGCACCGCGGCCTGCCCGCCGTACCACCTGGCGATCGTCGTCGGCGGCACGTCGGCCGAGTTCGCGATGAAGACCGCCAAGTACGCCTCCGCCAAGTACCTCGACACCCTCCCGACGACGGGCTCCATCGAAGCGCACGGCTTCCGCGACGTCGAACTCGAGCAGGAGGTGCTGGAACTCACCCGCAAGATGGGCATCGGCGCCCAGTTCGGCGGCAAGTACTTCTGCCACGACGTGCGGGTCATCCGCCTGCCGCGCCACGGCGCGTCGCTCCCGGTGGCGATCGCGGTGTCGTGCTCCGCCGACCGGCAGTGCCTCGGCAAGATCACGCCTGAGGGCGTGTTCATCGAGCAGCTCGAGACCGAACCCGCCCGCTTCATGCCGGACCACGTCGATGAGGATCTCGACGCTGAGACCGACGGAGTGACCGGCACGGGGAAGGGCGCCGTCGTGCGCATCGACCTGAACCGGCCCATGACAGACGTGCTGGCCGAGCTGTCCAAGCACCCCGTGAAGACCCGCCTGTCGCTGACCGGCCCGCTGATCGTCGCGCGCGACATCGCCCACGCCAAGATCAAGGAACGCCTCGACGCGGGCGAGGAGATGCCGCAGTACCTGAAGGACCACCCCGTCTACTACGCCGGTCCGGCGAAGACCCCCACCGGCATGGCATCCGGCTCGTTCGGGCCCACCACCGCCGGGCGGATGGACTCCTACGTCGACCAGTTCCAGGCAGCCGGCGGCTCCATGGTGATGCTCGCCAAGGGCAACCGCTCGCAGGCCGTCACCGACGCATGCGACACGCACGGCGGCTTCTACCTGGGCTCGATCGGCGGCCCCGCCGCCCGGCTGGCACAGGACTGCATCAAGCACGTCGAGGTCGTCGAATACGAGGAGCTCGGCATGGAGGCGATCTGGAAGATCGACGTGCAGGACTTCCCGGCGTTCATCGTGGTCGACGACAAGGGCAACGACTTCTTCGCCGAGGTCAACAAGCCCCTGGTGCTCACCATCCCGAAGCGCGAAGGGCTCTGAGCCGCAGCCGCTGAGGACCGCAGCCACAACGGCAGATGAGAGTCTTCTCATCTGCCGTTCCGCTCCCCTTCATCCTGGCACCCTTCACTAGAGGCAGGAGGCAAGTGCATGGACAGGAAGCGCGGGGTGACGGCCGGGCTGGTGGCCGCTGCCGTCGTGGCCGGTCTGCTCGTGGGCTGGCTGGTGGTCGCGCTCGCCGCGCCTCTCGCGCAACCGCCAGCGGAGCCGGCCATCGTGGTCACCGCCGTGCCGTCCCCGGGCAGCACGACGACGACTCCCAGCCCTTCGCCGACGCCCAGCCCCACCGTCGACGCGGCCACTGCGACACCGGAGGTCAGCCCGACGCCCACCACCGCGTCGACGCCCGCGACGACGACTCCCGCGCCCACCCGGACGACCGTGGCTCCGCAGCCCGTCACGCCCGCGCCCCCGGTCAGGCCGGCACCGGCCCCGACCACCGATGACGACGATGACGACGACGTGGATGACGACGACGACGACTAGCTGTACTAGCCGTCACGCCAGCCGGTAGCCCATCCCGCGGACCGTCTCGAAGCGGTCCTTGCCCAGCTTGCCCCGCAGGTATCGGACGTAGACGTCGACGACGTTGCTGCCCGGGTCGAAGTCGAAGCCCCACACATTGCTCAGCAGCTGCTCGCGGCTCATCACCTGCCCAGGGTTGCGCAGGAACGTCTCCGCCAGCGTGAATTCGCGGGCGGACAGGTCCACCCACTCGCCGTCCACCTGAGCCTTGCGCGTCCTGAAATCCAGCACCAGTCCGTTGTGCGACAACTGCGTCACGCTCTGCCCGGCCGGCTGGGGCGACTCGGTGCGCAACCGCAGCCGGATCCGCGCCAGCAGTTCCTCGAACGAGAACGGCTTGGGCATGTAGTCGTCAGCGCCGCCCTCGAGCCCGGCCACGCGGTCAGCGACGGAGGAGCGTGCCGTCAGCATGATCACCGGCACGGCGACCCCCTGCCCACGGATCTGTTCGAGCACCTCGAAGCCGTCGATGTCCGGCAGGCCGACGTCGAGGATCACCAGGTCGAAATTGCCGTGCACCGCCAGCGTGGCGCCTTCGGACCCCGACGCGGTGGTGTGGGAGGTGAAGCCCGCCGCCTTCAGCCCCTTGGCGATGAATCCGGCGATGCGGGTCTCGTCCTCGATGATCAGGATCGTGCTCATAAGCTCTCCATCTTGAGGGTCGGTTCGAGTTCGGCGGGTTCCACCGGACCGAGCGGCAGCACGAGGGTGAACCGGGAGCCGACGCCCACCGTCGATTCGATGTCCAGGCGGCCACCGTGAGCGGCCATGATCGACTCGACGATACTGAGCCCCAGCCCCGCGCCCTGTGCGTGGGCCGCCCCTACGCGGCTGCGACCGAAGCGCTGCCGGACCACGTCCAGCTGATCGGGCTCGATGCCGATGCCCTCGTCGCGGACCCACAGCAGCACCTCACCGCGCTCGAGCGCCGAACCCAGCGTGATGGCCGAGCCGGCGTCGGAGTATTTGACGGCGTTGGCGGCCAGTTGCAGCCAGGCCTGCGTCATGCGGCCCGGGTCGAGGAACGCCTCGGCCGAGGCGATGCGCTCGAGCCGCCACGCGCGGTCGCCCAGCGCCCGTGCCTTCTCCAGCACCTGGTCCGTCAGTGTCGCCACGTCGAACCAGCGGGGCTGCACGAAGTCTGACTCCGTGGCCTTCGCCAGCATCAGCATGTCGTTGACGAGCACGCCCATCCGGTCGGCCTCGTCGATGACGAGGTCCCGCGTCTCCCGCACGTCGACGGGGTCGTCGGGGTCGACGAGTTCCATGTGGCCGCGCACCACGGTGATGGGCGTGCGGAGTTCGTGGCCCACGTCGTCGAGCAGCTGGCGCTGGCCCTCGACGGAGCGCTGGACGCGGTCGAGCATCCGGTTGATGGTGCTGGACAGGGCGGTGAGGTCGTCGCGGCCGCGCACCGGCACCCGCGACGTGAGGTCGCGCTCGTCGATCGATTCCGCGGCCTTGCGCAGTTCCTCGATGGGCCGCAGCAGCCTGCCCACGGAGATCCAGGCGACGAGCACCAACAGCAGCACGGTGCCGACGGCGACCACGGCGTACAGCGTCATCGTGCGGCGCAGTTCCGCCTCCACGAGGTCGAGGTCGTAGACGTGCACCAGCGCACCCGTCGACGCGGGGTACTGGACGGGCGCCACGAGCACGCGGTAGTGCCTGTCGGCGGTGCGGACGGTGTCGATGAGGATCTGGCTGCCGGCGGCCATGGGCATCAGGTGGCTGACGAGTTCCTCGTCGTTCTCGGGACGCAGCGGCACGTCCGTCGAAGCCACCCAGCGCACCTGGCCGTCCACGACGGCCAACTCCCCCTCGGCCTCGCCGATCACGGTTCGGGCCAGGAAGGTGTGCAGCAGCTCCGACGGCCCGGCGAAGGACTGGCCGGTGGCGGGGTCGATGCCCTCCGTTGCGAGCACGCGGAGTTCGTCGCGCGTGCGCATCAGTTGGTCGTCGACACCGCTGTGGATGGCACGGTGCTGCAGCACGGCGACGATGGCGCCGGACGTCAGCAGCGCCAGCCCCGCGAGCAGCACCATCGTGGTGATCAAGCGCGCCCGCAGCGTCACCTTGGCGACGAGGTCGGGTTGCTGGGAGATCATGTCCCTATCCTGCCCTGAGCCCGGACCGGGCGCTCACGCGGTGGCGACCGGCGTGCCCTCGTGACGAAGCCCGTCACGCATGAGAAACCTCTCACGATTCCCGCGTGGTTCCCCTCATCTGCGACCGGTGTGATGGTCTCAACAACCACTTCGAAGGAGTATTCAGATGGCTCTCAAAACCTCCACCACCTGGCTCGCGGCGGCCGCGTTCGGTGTAGCCGCAGTCGGCGGGGGGCTGCTGGCCTCCGCCGCATCCCCCACACCCGCGCCGGCCGTCACCTCGCCGGCAGTCTCGCCCACTCCCGACATGGAGCCCATCATCGTGGTGGCCCCGACGGTGAGCGCCAGCCCAGACGCGGACCCCAGCACGCCACAGCCCACGCCCGCCCCAACCGCCACCGAGACCATCGTGATCACCGGCACAGACCAGTGCGACGACCTCGACAACGATTACACCTGCGACGACGAGCAGGGGCTGTCGTCCACCGTCGACAGTTCGCCCACCCCCGCTCCGGGCATGGC
>NZ_PQFE01000018.1:0-60930 GCF_022342445.1 Tessaracoccus sp. ZS01
GCGTAGGTGAGGGGGTTGGGGTGGGGGTGGGAGTCGGTGGCTCGGTGCAGCGCACGCGCGCGTCGGCCCAGTCGGCGTGATCGTAGTTCTCGCCGTCGACCGCGTCGACCGCCAACGTCATGACGTCGACGCCGACCATGGACACGCTGACCGGCTTGGCTGCATCAGCGCCGGCGGCGGCAACTCGCGCGACCTCGACGCCGTCAGCGAGCACCACGAAGTCGACGCGGCCGTAGTTGCCGACCTCGTCGTCCAGCCCGACCTCGGCGTCGAAGGACTCGCACACGCCGCCCAGGTACACGCGAACTTCACTGGGCGCGTGCGCGCCCAGCCCGGTTTCGTAGATCTTGCCGCCGATGGTGAGGGGTAGGCCGTCGCCGAGGGCTTGGTTGCCGACGCTCGTGTCGCGTTCAACCGGTCCCCAGCCGTTGGTGCTGCTGAGCCATTCCACCGCGGACACCTGCGTCGTCCCGGCAGCAGGCGGGACCAGCGCCAGCGCCGTCGCGCGGTCGGTGGTGCGCATCACGCCGGACTTCCCGTCCCAGGTGGCTGAAGACTCGAAGACGGCCGCCCCGGCCGCCGGGGAATCCGGCTCCACGTCCACCGTCAGCGTCGCGGATTGGCCGGGTTCGATCTGTGCAGCGACGCTCGACGTGGCGCTCGTCGCCAGCCAGCCGTCGGGAACAACGGCCTCGAGGCGCACGTTGCGGACGGACTCCGTGCCGTCGTTGTGCAGGCGCACCGTCAGCTCGAACGGGGTGTCCAGGTTGAGGTAGGGCGGCACGTCGGTTTCGAGCGTGGTCATCGCCTCGAGGTCCTGCTGCGTGGGGGCGCCGATCACGAACAGTGCCGCGTCGTGTCCTGCCACACGCGCGCGAACGGCGTCGGAGGCGGCGTAGGCACGGCCGGACCAGACGTCGGTCACCTGCTGCGACGCCCCGTCGGGTCGCCCGACCTCCGCCGGGTCGACGGAGATGGTGCGCGCTTCGGTCCCCCGGTTGATCAGCAGCACGGCCGTCGAGCCGTCTTCCATCTGCTTCACCCAGACGTCCTCGTCACCGTTGTGGCGCAGCCGGGTGCCGATCTCCCCGCTCCAATCCTGGTCGATCTCGATGACTCGAGGGTTGGTAAGCAACTCACGCACCCATGGCTCCATCGACCTGACGTCGTTGCCGGCGATCAGGGGAGCGTTCGTGATGGCCCACAGACCCATATGGACGCGGGACTCGCCGGGCGTGAGGCCTGGGACGTCGTTGCCGAGGAACCGGTTCACGCCCACCACGAGCATGTCCGGATCGGCCCAACTGTTGGGCCCCGCATAGGGCGCCATCTCGGCCTGGAAATCGCCGTTGCTCATCATCACGGACCACTCGGCCCGGATGTCATAGGTGGTGCGATAGAAGTGTCCGACCTGATCCGTGCCGTTCCACAGCCAGTCGCGACCCTCGCCCCAGTCGCACAGGCTGAACAGCATGTCGCGACCCGTGGCGGCGATGGCGTCGGCCATGGCCTGGTAGCGCTCCTGCTCCTCGAGACCGCCGTGGCCGCCGCAGTTGTCGTACTTGACCAGGTCGACGCCCCAGTCGGCCCACTGCTGCGCGTCGGACATCTCGTAGCCGAGCGAGGCCGGGTAGCCGGCACAGGTGGTGGTGCCGGCCGACGAATAGATGCCGAGCTTCAGGCCCAACCCGTGGACGTAATCCGCGACGCCCTTGATGCCCTGCGGGAACTTCGCCGGATCAGGTACGAGCTTGCCATCGGCGGAGCGGCTCATGGTCGACCAGCAGTCGTCGATGTTGACGTACTCGTAGCCTGCGGCCGCCATGCCGCTCTCGACGAGGGCGTCCGCGGTCTGCTCGATGAGGTCTGCGGAGATGTCACAGCCGAAGGTGTTCCAGCTGCTCCATCCCATCGGCGGGGTGGGTGCCAGGTTTCCGAGCGGATGGTCCTCCGCGGCCACCGCGAGGGTGGGGTCGGGGACCGGAGCGGCGGCCGAAGGGCTCGACACCACCGTCGCGACCGACAAAGCCAGGGCTGGGACAAGAGCGAGTACGGCCGTTCGGGAAAAGCGTGAGCTCATTGATACTCCATTGAATCGATGTCCCACCACCGTGCTGTAGCGCGACGACCAGGTTCGGCAAGTCCTGGACAATCGATCAGAGACGTTGGCCGCCTTTGACGGCGGCGCGGCCGGCCACGGCTGGGGGCGGCGCGGTGCGGCTTGCACCCCAAAGGGCGTCCCCGCCCACCGATTCAGGTGCTTGACTGGAAGATCACCCGAGGAGGAATACATGCCCAACGCAGATCACGTCCGGCGATCCACCCCGGACAAGGTGCAGCAGCGCCTCGAGAAGGAACGGCTCCAGCGCGTGGCAGCCCTGGCCGACGCCCCCGCCGATGTCATCACCCAGCACATCAAGGACCTCGACAGGGCGTGGGACGTGGAGCGCGTGCTCGAAGCCAACGCCTCCACCCTGATGTTGATCAGCCTCGGGCTGGCGCGCCTGCACTCCCGTCAGTGGCTGTGGCTTGCCGCCGCGGTGCCCTCGTTCCTGCTTCAGCACGCCATCCAGGGTTGGTGCCCGCCCATCGAGGTGTTCCGGCGGCTGAACGTGCGCACCCGCAAGGAGATCGAGGTGGAACGCACGGCGCTGAAGGCCCTGCGCGGCGACTTCGCCGACCTCAACTTTGAGGGACTCGACCCCGTGAGCGCCGCCCGCGCAGCGATCGAGGCCGCGGAGGAACCGCAGCCCTCCTGAGCGCCTTCAGACGCCCTCGGGGTTCCCCGTCGCGCTGACGTACACGCGGTCCAGTGCTGCCCTCAGCGCCTCGCGCACCTCGTCGGCCAGCGGTTCCATCTCCGGGTTGTCGGTGATGGCGACCATCGTCTCCGGGTCGATCGCCTCCACGACGGTGACGCCGGCCGTGTGCCTCACCACCACGTTGCACGGCAGCAGCAGGCCGAGCGACGGCTCGACCTGCAGACCCTTGAAGGCGAAGCCCGGGTTGCAGGCGCCCAGGATGATCTGGTCGTCGATGTCGACGTCCAGCTTGTTCTTGAGCGTCTGCTTCAGGTTGATTTCGGTGAGGATGCCGAAGCCGCTCTCGGCGAGGGAATCCTTGGTGAGCGCCACCACGTCGTCGAAGGGGCGCTCCAGGTCGATGCGAAGTCCGTAGTTCATGTCAACCTCCTGGCACCGATCATGCTCCGTTCAGCGCCACGGCGGGGGGCGTGTGGGGAATTGGCGACCGACGTGCTGCGCGCCCTCCCGTAACGATCCGGACTCAGCCTTGTCCGGCCCGCGCGCATCCGCGCGGCACGGGGGTAGCGTCGACGTCACCGAGCCGATGGAGGAGGGGCCATGTGGGGGAATGCTGGGCTGCGGAGCGTTGTGGGAGCTGTCGTCGCGCTTCTGATGACGTTGCTGTTGGCGGCTTGCGCCGGTGGCGATGGGGCCACTGTGGATTCACCCGCGGGTGGCCCCGCTCCGGATGCCGGCGGTGGCTCCGTGGGCATGCCCCAGAAGGACGGTGATGAGGATTCCGGCGGCGGGGACCGCCTGATCATCCGGTCGAAGGTGCTCCGCCTGGAGGTGGAGAGCACGCCGGACGCGGTGACGAAGATCCGCGACCTGGCCCGCAGCCACGAGGGCACCGTCACCGACATGCAGGTGGCCACCGACACCGACGAATGGCTCTACCGCTACGGCGAGGACGGTGCGCCCGCGGGAGACGGGTCGGCGTTGCGCGGCTGGGTGACCACGCGCGTCCCCGCCGAGACCTACGAGGATTTCCTCGCCGAGGTGGCCGCGCTCGGGGTCGTGAAGTTCCAGTCCGAGGCCACCAGCGACGTCACCCAGGAGCACGTCGATCTCTCCGCGCGGCTGGACAACCTGCGAGCCCAGGAGGTGCGCCTGCGTGAGTTCTTCGACGCGGCCAAGGACGTCAAGGACATGCTGGCCATCGAGACCGAGCTGTCCCGGGTGCGGGGCGAGATCGAATCGCTCGACGCGCAGGTGACCTACCTGGAGCGGCAGGCCGCGATGGCGACGGTGACGATCGAGCTGGTCGAACCCCGCGCCGTGGTGAGCCCCGGCGGCGAGTCGTGGGGCTTCGGCGAGGCCATCACCGACGGCATCCGCGGCGCCGCCGGCCTGTTGACCGGGCTGCTGACGCTGCTGATCGCCACCGCCCCTGTGTGGCTGGTGGCCTTGGTGCTGTTCTTCCCGCTGCGCGCCTACCTCCGACGGCGGGCCGGGCGCCGTGCGGCGCCTCTAGGAGAGCCGATAACGCCAGCCGAAGAACGCTCAGCTTGAATGGCAAGGTGCCCCTAGCCAGGATCGGCTTGGGTAGGCTGCAGCCACAATGAGTGGCACTTATACATTCGCACCCGGCAACGTCGTCGTGGTGCGCGACGAGGACTGGCTGGTGACGTCAGTCGACGAGTCGTCCGACGGACCAGTCCTCAACGCCCAGGGCCTCTCGGATCTGGTCCGCGGCCAGGACGCCGTCTTCTACCCCTCGCTGGACCGGATCAAGCTCAACGACCCCCGCGACACCACCGTCCGCCCGGACAATTCCCCGAAATACCGCCGCTCAAGGCTCTGGGTGGAGTCCACCCTCCGCAAGACCGCCGTCCCCCTCAGCGACGACTCGCTCACCGTCTCACCACGCATGCTCGCGCGCCAGCTCGGCTATCAGCACAAGGCCGTCGCCAAGGCCCTCGACCCCGCCACACTGCGGCCCCGCATCCTGCTGGCCGACGCCGTCGGCTTGGGCAAGACGCTCGAGATCGGAATGATCCTCTCCGAGCTCATCCGCCGCGGCCGCGGGGAGCGGATCCTGGTGGTCACCCCGCGACACGTGCTGGAGCAGATGCAGCACGAGATGTGGAGCCGCTTCGCCATCCCGTTCGTGCGCCTCGACTCCCAGGGCGTGGCCCGCGTCAAGCAGAAGCTGCCCGCCAACCGCAACCCGTTCTCCTACTTCCGCCGCGTCATCATCTCCATCGACACGCTGAAGCAGGAGCGCTTCGTCCACGACCTGCGCCGCCACCACTGGGACGCCGTCGTCATCGACGAGTCGCACAACGTCACCAACACCGCCACCCTCAACAACCGGCTGGCCAGCATCCTCGCGCCGCAGGCCGACGCGCTCATCCTCGCCTCCGCCACCCCGCACAACGGGTCGCGGGAGTCGTTCGCCGAGCTGGTGCGCCTCCTCGACCCCACCGCCGTCAAGGCCGACGGCGACCTCGACGCCAAGCGCGTCGAGCAACTCACCATCCGACGACACCGCCACAGCGCCGAGGTTGCCGAGGAGGTGGGCGCCGATTGGGCCGAGCGCCTCGAGCCCGACAACCGCCTCATCGACGCGTCCCCGCAGGAGGACGCCGTCGTCGACGAGCTGGTCGACACCTGGCTCCGCCCGACGGGGTCCTCGCCCTACTCCGGCGCCAACGGCTCCCTCTTCCCGTGGACGCTGGCGAAGGCCTTCCTGTCCTCGCCGGCCGCACTCCGCGACACCCTGCACAACCGCATCGAGCGCCTCGACCACACGCCCGCGGCCCACCGCGAGGCCGAGGCCCTGCGCCGCCTGGCGGTCCTCAACGACGCCACCATGGCCACCTCGTCGAAGTACCAGGCCCTGGTCAGCTACCTCCGAGACGAGGTCGGAGTCGGCAAGTCCTCGCCCATGCGCGCCGTCGTCTTCTCCGAGCGCGTCGCCACCCTCCACTGGCTCCAGGCCAAGCTTGAGAAGGATCTCGGCCTCAAGCCCGGCCAGGTGGACGTCCTCCACGGCGGCCTGGCCGACGACCAGCAGCAGTCCATCGTCGAGAGCTTCAAGCAGACCAGCTCACCCATCCGCGTGCTCGTCACCGGCGACGTCGCCTCCGAGGGCGTCAACCTCCACAAGCAGTGCCACCACCTCATCCACTACGACATCCCGTGGAGCCTCATCCGCATCGAGCAGCGCAACGGCCGCATCGACCGCTACGGCCAGAAGCAGCCCCCGCAGATCACCACCCTGCTGTTGAGCGCCGCCAACGAGCGCTTCTCCGGCGACATCCGGGTCCTCACCGCCCTCGTCGCCCGCGAGCACGAGGCCCACCGCGCCCTCGGCGACGCCGCCAGCCTCATGGGCCGCTACAGCGTCACCGCCGAGGAGGAGGCCATCCGCCAAGTGCTGGCCGGCTCCAAGAGCTTCGACGACGTGGTGGCCAGCCCCGAGGACATCGCCACCAGCGTCGACGACTGGCTGGCCCAGTACCTCGACGACGACGCCGACGATCAGCCCGAGCCAGCCGTCGTCGGCGACCACCTCCTCTACGCCAAGCCGGTCGACTTCCTCCGCGACGCCCTCCACGAGTACTACCCCTCACCCGAGGACAAGCCGCTGCCTCGGGACCTCGGCGGCGTCGGCTGGCGCGAACACCAGGCCGAGCACATCGTCGAGTTCGTCCCACCCGCCGATCTCCGACAGCGCTTCGAGGTGCTCCCGCAGAGCTACCTCGCCGACCGCAACGTGCTCGAGCGCCTCCAGCTCGTCACGGAACCCAACAAGGCGAGCACCATCCTCGACGCCGCCCTCACCGACACCAGCGCCTCCTCCTGGCCAGAGGCCCACTACCTCGGCCCCCTCCACCCGGTGCTCGACTGGGCCGCCGACCGCGCACTGGCCCGGCTGGCCCGCGGCGAGATCTTCGCCGTCCGCGGCGACGTCGACGTGCCCACCGTGCTGCTCAACGGCACCCTCATCAACCGCCGCGGCCAGGTGGTGGCCTCATCGTGGCTGTCCGCCCAGTTCCACGGCGCCACGCCCTTCGTCGAGGTCCACGCGACGGCGGGGGAGATGCTCGCCGACGCCGGAGTCATCGGCGAGCGCAGCAACCCCGGCCCGGTCCAGCTCCCGGACATGGACCTCGTCCGTCCCGCAGTCGACCGCGCCGAGGACACCCTGCGGTTCCAGTTCCAGGCCGCGGCGGACGCCGCGAAGGCGCGGGTCGACGAGTGGGTGGCCCGCGCGGAGGAGTGGCAGTCCGAGGCCGAGGCGCTCATCCAGCGCGACCAGGTGCGCCGCCGCCGCGCGCTCGTCGACGCGCAGGAGCGGCTGAGCCGCGACATGACCCCAGACCGTCAGCTGGTGCGCCCCCTGCTGGTAGTCCTCCCCGCCGACACCCCGGAGGCCACCCATGGCTGACAGCGACGCCCTCCTCGTCGTCGAGGACTGGATCAGCGAGCACTTCTTCACCACCGACGCCCGCAAGGAGTCCTACGTGGCCCGCGTCCTGGACCGGGTCAAGCAGTGGCGCGACGCCGAGCACCCCACCACCAAATCCAGGTTCACCGCCGAGCGCTCCAAGCTGGCCACCGCCATGGCCGCCCTCTACGCCGACGACGACCCGGACCCTGACGCCGCCGCGGCACTCCACGCCGACCTCCGCCGCATCCTCGGCTACGAGCCCGGCCCCTACGAGACCACCGTCAACGGCCCGGTCCGGCTGCTTCGCTCGCCCGGACTGGAGCCGACACTCGCCCTGATCGAGGCCAAGCCCGCCGCCACGCTGGACGAGCTGTTCGCCCGCCACGCCGACACGCTCGCCGAGCCGTACGTCGTCGACGATGAGGACCCGATCACCTCTGCCACGAAGCTCGTCTCCACCCTGTTCCTCGATCACGAGGAGACGAAGTTCGCGCTCATCATGACCGGCCGCTGGCTGGTGGTGGCAGAGGCCTCCCGCTGGCCCGAGGGCCGCTACCTGGCCGTCGACCTCCACACCGTCGCCGAGCGCGGCGACACCAAGCAGGGCGGCGAGATCGACCGGGCGCTGGTGGCTGTCGACGCCGAGTCGCTGGCCCCCGACGCCGACGGCAACATCTGGTGGGACGCCACGCTCGAGGCGTCCGTCGCCCACACCGTCGGGGTCTCCGCCGACCTACGCGAGGGCGTTCGGGAATCCATCGAGCTCATCGCCAACGAGGTGGTGGACCGACGGCGCGCCCAGGGCCTCGACCCGCTGCCGCAGAGCCAGGCGCAGCCGCTGGCGCTGCAGTCGCTGCGGTTCCTCTACCGGATCCTGTTCCTCCTCTACGCCGAGGCGTCGCCGGAGCTGAAGATCCTCCCCGTCGGGGACCCGGACTACGCCCGCGGCTACTCCCTCGACCGGCTCCGGGAGCTGGTGCAGGTGGAGCTCGCCTCCCCGCGCGCCCGTACCGGCACCCACCTGTACGAGTCGCTGGCCCTGCTCTTCCGCCTCGTCGACCGCGGCCATGCACTCGGCGGCGACGCCGACCGCCTCGTCGAGCGCGGCCTCGAGTTCCAGCCCCTCCGAGCCGACTTGTTCTCCCCGAAGGCCACAGCACTCATCGACGAGGTTGGCCTCGGCAACCACGCCCTCCAGGAAGTCCTCCGACGACTCCTGCTCAGCAAGGAACGCTCCGGCAAGGAGCGCGGCTTCATCAGCTACGTCGAGCTCGGCATCAACCAGCTGGGCGCCGTCTACGAGGGCCTGATGAGCTACACCGGCTCGTTCGCCGACGTCGACCTCTACGAGGTGGCCCGCGACGGCAACCCGGAGAAGGGCTCCTGGGTGGTCCCGGTGGGGGAGCGCTCCGACCACTTGGCCGACAAGGACTTCGTCCTCGACACCGACCCCGTCACCGGCCAGAAGAGCCGCCGCCGCTACTCCCGTGGCCAGTTCGTCTTCCGGCTCTCCGGCCGCCAGCGACAGCGCTCCGCCTCCTACTACACCCCCGAGGTGCTGACGAAGTTCACCGTCTCCGAGGCGCTCGCCGAACTGCTGGACCAGGACGGCCACACCACCACCGCCGAGGAGATCCTGGGCCTCAGCGTCTGCGAGCCCGCCCTCGGCTCCGGTGCGTTCGCCATCGAGGCCGTCCGGCAGCTGGCTGAGCAGTACCTCAAGCGTCGGCAGGAGGAGCTGGGGGAGCGGATCGACCCCGACGTCTACCCGGCCGAGCTCCAGAAGGTTAAGGCCTACCTTGCCCTGCACAACGTCTACGGCGTGGACCTCAACGCCACCGCCGTGGAGTTCGCGGAGATCACGCTGTGGCTGGACACCATGGCCGAGGGACTGCACGCCCCATGGTTCGGGCTGCGGCTGCGACGAGGCAACTCGCTGGTGGGGGCGTCGCGCTCCTTCTACACGCGCGATCAAGTCGACGACAAGCGCTGGCTCACCAGCCCACCCGCGGCGGAGCCGCTCACCGACATCGCCGCACGCATCGAGCAGGATCGTCCCGAGCTCAGCGGCTCCGGCGGCCGCATCCATCACTGGCTGCTGCCCGCGGCAGGTTGGGGAGCCACGTCCGAGTCCAAGGAGGCGAAGGAACTCGTCCCCGACCGCGTGGCCAAGGTCAAGGCGTGGCGCAAGGCCATCAAGGGCAAGCCGACGAAGAAGCAGCTCGACCAACTGGTGGCGATCTCCCACCAAGCGGAGGGACTGTGGGCAATGGCCTACCGCCGCCTGAAGGTCGCCGAGGAGCAGTCAGCCCGCCACATCAAGCTGTGGGGAGACCCCCTTCCGCTGGCTGAGGTGCCGCGGAGCGGCCTCGAAGCGTCAAAGACTCGCACCCCCAACGTCACCCGCGAACAAATCGAACAGTCACTAGCCGACGACGACGGCGCCTACCGCCGACTCCGCCGCATGATGGACGCCTGGACTGCGCTGTGGTTCTGGCCGCTGACCGGCGACGAGGTGGCTCCGCCGACGCTCGACCAGTGGATCGACGCCGCCCAGGGCATCCTCGGCACGCAGAAGCTGTCGTCCCGCGGCGCGAAGCAGGGGATGGGCACGCTGTCCCCGGGGGACCAATGGGAGGCGATGGCCGACCAGGAGAGCTTCGAACTCGCCGGCGCCGGTGCCAGACGAGTCAGGGACGTGCTCGACGATCACGCGTGGCTGCGTGTCTGCGAGGACGTGGCGAAGGAGCAGGGTTTCTTCCACTGGCAGTTGGACTTCGCGACGGTGTTCGGTCGCGGAGGCTTCGACCTGCAGGTCGGAAACCCGCCGTGGGTTCGGCCGCGAAGTGACGTCGAGTCTCTCCTGGCCGAGGGCGACCCGTGGTGGCAGTTGGCGTGGAAACCGTCAGTTGCGGAGAAGAAGGCGCGCCGCGAGCAGACGCTCCAACAGCCCGGGATCGGGCAAGGCGTGATCGATGGCGACGCGGAACTCGTGGCTCTCGCTGAGTTCGTCGGAGACATCACGACGTATCCGGTGCTGTCAGGCCTTCAGCCGGACTTGTACCGCTGCTTCATGTCCCGGACCTGGGTGAACTCGTCTGACCGCGGTGCCACCGGCCTGATCCACCCGGAGACTCATTTCACAGACGAGAAGGCGGGAGTGCTTCGCGAAGCCACCTACGCGCGGCTCCGGCGACACTGGCAGTTCATCAACGAGCTGCAACTCTTCGACGAAGTCCACCATCTCGTCAATTACGGGGTCCATGTCTACGGACCTATAGGAGAGGCAATCTTCCTGCATGCAGCCGGGCTCTACCACCCCGAGACCGTCACGCGTTCTGCCCAGCACGATGGCTCGGGTCCCGAACCGGGCTTCAAGCACGAGGGTGGCTGGGATCGTCGCCCTCACCGATCACGCATCCAAAGGGTCAATCGGGAGACACTGCAGGTGTGGCGCGATGTCCTGGAGTCTCCGACCACGCCGGTCGAGCGCTCACGGATGCTCTACACGGTGAATAGCTCCTCGGCTACGGTTCTCGCTCGTCTGGCGAAGGCCAGGAGAGTCGGGGAGCTCGGCTTGAGTTTCTCACGAGGCTGGGATGAGTCTATCGATCGACAGAAAGGCCGCTTCGTCCAGGAGTGGGGGCCGGCGTCCTGGGAAGATGCGATCCTTCAAGGCCCGAACCTTCACGTCGCGAACCCCTTCTACAAGTCGCCCAACCCGACGATGCTCCACAACCTCGACTGGTCGTCGCTGGACTTGGAGACCCTCGCGCCCGACGCCGAACCGGTCACGTCGTACAAGCCTGCTGGCGATCGTGCGACGTATGACTCTACTTACGGAACCTGGAGCGGCATCGACGTCCGCGCCCATTACCGCATCGCGTGGCGCGCTATGGCAGCCAACTCGAATGAACGCACTCTCATCTCGGCGATAATTCCGCCCGGCGCCGCGCACCCCAACGGAGTCTTCTGTCTCGGCGGTGAAACACGACTCGTGGCGATCCTCAGCGGCGTCCTCGCTTCAATCCTTTCTGACTTCGCGGTGCGCGTCGCTCCCAAGAGCGGCATCTACCAGAGCGTGGTTGACCGGCTGGCCCTCCCGTCGTTGGATGATCCGCTCATGCCACGACTGTTGCTGCGAACGCTACGGCTGAACTGCCTAACGGATGCCTACGCCGAGCTCTGGCGCGAGTTGTGGGACCCGGCTTTCGCAGAGGACGAATGGCTGCTCGGCCAGGCCTACCCAGACGCCCCCAATCTGGGCGACATCGCACCCGTGTGGACACCCGAAACGCCACTGCGACGCGTCATCGATCGCCGCAACGCCTTGGTGGAGATCGACGCACTCATGGCCAGGATGCTCGGAGTCACCGCCGACGAACTCGCCACGATCTACCGCACCCAGTTCGCGGTCCTGCACGGCTACGACCAGAACGACTACATCTACGACGCCAACGGCCGCTTGGTCCCCACACAGCTCCGCCAGCTGTGGCGAAAGAAGGGCGACAAGCTCACTGAGGAGGAGCGCACCGCCACCCACCCGGCCGGCACCGTCTACACCTACGAGCTCCCCTTCGCCCCCCGCGACCGCGAGGGCGACCTGCACGTAGCTCTTGCATCGCTCCGGGCACGAGGATGAGCGTCTTCACGAGCGCCGACTCGCGTGTCGCGAGCAGGCAGACCAGGGAGCCTAAGGCAAAACACCGTCACGCTTCGTGCGAACGTTTTCGGGTGCCGTTGCCTCGTCGCCCAACTCGCGCTCTTTGGGTGACGCCGACTAGAGGAGCACCTTGCTTGTATATTGAGAGTCGGTCTCCGAGGCCCATGGCATCACAAACGGCTCATCTCAGAAAGACGAACGATGGCACACTCTGGATCCGATGACATCGGTGAGGTTATTGACCTCGACAGCACTCAGCTAGTGCCTCATCAAGGCGAGGACGAGTCGGACGCCGGTGGGTTGCTTGCAGGATTCAAGGCGTCAATCGGTAGTCGGGACTGGACTGTGGAGACCCTATTGTCCCAGATGCGAAAAGGGCGCATTGACTTGGACCCATCCTTTCAGCGTAGAAATGCCTGGCTCGACAATCGAAAGAGCAAGTTGCTCGAGTCAATCATGCTTGGTTTCCCCATTCCCCAGATTGTCTTAGCCGAGAAGAGGGACGCTCCTGGTTACTTTTTCGTGCTCGACGGCAAACAGCGATTACTGGCGCTCCGGCAGTTCTTTGCCGACCCGGACGACCCTAGGGACGCTCACTTCGTACCTCTACGACTCACGGGACTCGAGGTCCTCACTGAACTGAATCGGAAGGATGTGGACTCCCTGGCAGAGTCCTATCCAGAGTGGTTGGCGAGAATTGAGAATCACAGTATTCGAACCGTGGCGCTGTCGGACTGGAGTTCGGAGAACCTCCTGTTATCACTATTTCTTCGGTTGAATACAGGGAGTGTCGCTCTCTCGCCGCAAGAACTCCGGCAGGCACTCATCCCTGGTGAGTTTGTCAAATGGCTGGATCAAGCGTCTGGCGACTTGCAGGGGTTGCGTCGCCTGCTGAATAATGAGCACCCGGATCGCCGCATGATCGATGCAGAGCTATTGTTGCGTCACTTGTCATTCGCGTCCTCTCCTTATCGGTACAGTGGAAACCTCAAAGTCTTTCTCGATGAGACTTCTCGCTTTTTCAATCAGAACTGGGAAAAGCATGTTGACCTGGCGACGCAAGAGGCGAGTGACTACAATGAGGCATTGAATACGGGGCTGGAGATGTGGGGAACATCCTTCGCTCGTAAGTGGGTGCCCGACCCCGCAAGGGGAGCAGCCCGCTTCGAGAGAGCACTCAACAGGGCGCTCCTAGATGTCCAGGCATACTCCCTGAAGTTCCCGAACGTGAGGAGTGCTGTTCAGGCTGACCCCTATGGGGTGCTCGATCGCTTCAAGAGTGCCTGCGAAAGTGACACGTTCGTGCGTTCGATCTCAACGACAACGAAGACGGCGGAAGCGTTCATCACGCGGCATCGTGTCTGGTCCCAGGTTCTGAGCGAGTCAGTTCAGGCTGGCTATCCAATGCCAGAGCCTCTCAAGCGTAGCTGAAATGGGCCATAGCTGACATGGATTTAGCGCAACAGCTTCGCCACCTGGACGCCACGCTGCTCGGATCCGTGACCACTCAGTTTCCAGATCCAATGTCAGAGCCCGAGCGGGCTCAGGTCCACGCCTACCTAGTCTTAGCGCACGCTGTGTTGGAGGAGTATCTAGAGACGGCGTTTCTTTCGCATTTTGAACGTCTATGCTCTTGGTTGGATGAGCCATTGGTTCCCAAGGAATGCGTCCAGTTCGCCTTTGCCGTCTCGGCTCTGACCTCGGAAGGCTCCGGTTCCTATCGAAAGCGCAATACTGTTGAGGTCATTCGCCATTTTGGTAAGAAGCAATTCGAGAAGCAACTGAATGCCAATAACGGGCTCAAGACCCAGAACGTAGAGGTGCTAGCTCGTGCTCTTGGGGCCGACTGGTCGGAGTTGGAGTCTGCTCTCAACATCCAGCTCGCCGACCTGGACACACTTGGCCACAAACGAGGCGCGGCGGGTCACTTGTCACCATATACCAATAAGATCAATGCCATTTCTACGGCTGACGGGCCGGATCAGATCAGGGAGTGGGTTCGTAATGGCCAAGATGCCGTCGAGGCCGTTGGGCAATACCTCGACCGGCTTTGCCCGCCGCGTTCTAAAGGGTCGAATGAACTTCGCCGTCAAGCACCCACTGCGGCACGTAAGAGCACCTCGCAGCGTAGGAGCCCGGGGAGCACGCGGAGGCGTCGGAGTGCGGTAAGCAGCTACTCTTTCAACAATGCGCTCTCGGTATCGCGACTTGGTCAGCGCTCTTGCCAAGATCGAATGCTCTGACGTGTCCTGCGCAACTTGAGTTACCTAACAGGAGGATCGTTGAGTGAGTTGCTGCCCGGTCGCCAGGCCATGCGGCTGCGCACCGGCTTGATTGACTACCTCACCACCACCTTCGCCCTCGTCGATTCCGACGCGCAGGCCGCTCTGCGCGAACTCTTAGAGGACGAGACAGAGGGGATGTTCAAGGGACCCTACCTGCGCACAGGGATGCCGTTCAGTGCAGCGCCGCGTCGAGCCGTTTCTCCGTTGGATTGGATGCCCTCCGGGTTCGACTCCTACGCCCATCAGGCAGCCGCGTTCCGGCGCCTCTCCAGCCTCAACGGCCGTCCCCAGCCGACGCTGGTCACCACCGGTACGGGCTCGGGTAAGACGGAGGCCTTTCTCTACCCGATCCTGGACCACTGCCTTCGCGCCCGCCGGCAGGGCGTTGGCGGCATGAAGGCCCTCATCCTCTATCCGATGAACGCACTCGCCAATGACCAGGCCCAGCGCCTCGCCCGGCTGATCACCCAACGCGAAGCAGACGGTCATCAGCCCCTCGGTTCGGTCACCGCGGCCCTCTACACCGGAGAGGCGGCCGTCTCCGCGGATGGGAAGCGTTCCGGTCCCTCCACCAAGGTCACGGAGAACGGGCTCATCACCGACCGGGCGATCATCCGTGACGACCCTCCGGACATCCTGCTGACCAACTACAAGATGCTCGACCAACTCCTCCTGCGTTCCGCCGACCAGAAGCTGTGGGAGAAGTCGGCCGAGTCGCTGACCTACCTGGTGCTCGACGAGTTCCACACCTACGACGGAGCGCAGGGCACGGACGTCGCGATGCTGCTCCGTCGTTTGGGACTGGCGCTGAAGTCGTACTGGCCGGAACAGGGGAGTGCGGGCGACTCGCACAGTTCTGAGGAGTGGGGCCGGCCGCTGGGGCGGATCACTCCCGTGGGGACGTCGGCCACCCTGGGGCCTCGGGAGGATGCTGGCTCTGAGGATCGGGACATCACGAAGTTCGCCACGCGGGTGTTCGGGGAGAAGTTCGATGAGGGCTGTGTCGTGGGGGAGCAGCGCTTGGCTCCGGATGAGTGGTCGGATGTGGGGGCCGGGCCGGGCTGGGCGGTCGGCCGTCGGTTTCTGAGGCTTCGAGGCTCGCTAGCGCTCGCTCCTCAGCCAGCGGGAATGGAGCTCGCACGTCAGTCGGCGGAGTTGGCGCGAGTCAGGAGGTTTCGAGGCTCGCTAGCGCTCGCTCCTCAACCAGCGGTATAGGCGAAGTCACCGAGCAGGTGGCTGCCGACGTCGTCGGGCAGATCGACGACGACACCGACCCGGCCGAGCTGTGCCGGATCGTCCTGACCGCCCTCCACGAGGATCCGGAAACATCCGACCTCAAGACCCTCGCGAGGTCCAGCGCGTTCATCCGTGACTTCCTCGCCGCCACAGCCCAGGCCACCCACGTCACCGAGCTCGCGCGGCTCGTCCGCGGGACGCCCGAGACGCTGGAGGTCCGTCGTCGGTTCGTCATCGCGGTCCACGGGGCGCTCGGACACCTGCGGGCGCGCGGCAAGGACGGCGGGCCAGACCGGTCCATGCCGTCCACCGAGGCCCACCTGTGGGTGCGGGAACTCAGCCGCATCGACCGCTACGCCGACTCGGCCGCCCGATTCCGCTGGGCTGACGACGGCCCGCCCGTCGCGAGCGAGGATGCCACCCAGGGCGGTGGGATCGCGTTCCCCGCCATCCATTGCCGGTTCTGTGGCCGCTCCGGGTGGGGCGTCGAGCTCGGCCCGGTCGGCGACCAGCTGGCGGCCAACGACGAGAACATCCGACGCCATCACGTCACGCGCGAGGGCCGGTTCCGCCCGCTGCTCAACGCCTCCGCGGATGTTGACTCAGACGCCCCGCCCGAGACCGGGCTGGCCTGGTTCGACCACCGCGAGCGCCGGATCACCACCACACCCAGCGACGTCGACCCCACCGCCGTCCGCGAGGGCCGCGTGTTGCGCGTCGTCACCCACGTCGGTGAGGACGCCGACGACGACTCCGCCAAGGACACCTGCCCCAGCTGCGGGCAGACGGATGCCATCCGCTTCACCGGCAGCGCCATCGCCACCCTGATGTCGGTGACGCTGTCCAACATGTTCGGCCAGGCCACCCTCGATGAGGCCGAGAAGAAGTCGCTGGTCTTCGTCGACTCCGTCCAGGACGCCGCCCACCGCGCCGGCTTCGTCTCCTCCCGCTCCCACACCCTCACCCTGCGCTCCGTGCTGCGCGCCGCCGGCGACGCGCCGCGATCACTGCCGGCTCTGGTGGAGCACGCCGTCGAGCAGGCCAAACACGACAAGTTCAAGCGCTACCGGCTGCTCGCCCCCAACCTCACCGCCCGCGAGGAGGAGTTCAAGCCGTTCTGGGAGCGCGACAACCCGCCCGCCAAGCTCACCGCCATCGCCCAGGAACGCCTGCTGTTCTCCGCCACCCTCGAGTTCGGCCTCACCAGCAGCTTTGGCCGCACCCTGGAGCGCACCGGCACCATGAGCGCCCACGTGGCCATCGACGGCGCCGACCTGCTGCGCTCCGCCAGGAAGGCACTCGACACGCTCGATGCCGGCCTGTTCCCCCAGGGCGTCGACGATCGGATGCTCACCGCCTGGGCCCGCGGCGCCGTCGAACGCATCCGCACCCAGGGCGGCATCTGGCACCCATGGCTGGAGAGGTACGTCGCCGAGGACGGCAACCGCTGGCACCTGTGGAGCCGCAAGGGCCGCGCCAAGTACATGCCGCCCTTCCCGCCCGGCCGCTCCACGCCCGCCTTCCCGCGGGTGGGGGGCGCAAAGATCGAGCCGAACAAGGCGCTGCTCGACCCCGTCACCGGCAGCAGGGCCTGGTACGCCCAGTGGGCCAGGCGCTGCCTCCTTGTCGACGGCACTGCCGGGGGAGTGCTCGCCCGCACCCTGCTGGACCAGCTCGCCAAGGACCAGCTGCTGCACGCCGTCGAGACCCGCAGCGGCGCCACCGTCTACGCCATCGAGCCGGAGCGAGTCGTCGTCGCGCCCACCGAGGATTCGGACGTCGACGACGGCCGCCACACCCTGCGCTGCACCACATGCCACGGCGAGTTCCCCGTCAGCCTCGCCACCGCCCAGGAACTCGACGGCGGCCCCTGCCTCCACGCCACCTGCGCCGGCACCCTCGCCCCCCACCCCGGCGACCCGGACAACTACTACCGACGCCTCTACCGCTCCTCCGAGGTGCGGCGCGTCGTCGCCCGCGAACACACCAGCCTCCTGGACACCAAGAAGCGCCTCGAGTACGAGAACGCCTTCAAGTCCAGCGCCGACGACCCCACCGCGCCCAACGTGCTGGTGGCCACCCCGACGCTGGAGATGGGCATCGACATCGGCGACCTGTCCTCGGTGATGCTCGCCTCCCTGCCCCGCACCGTCAGCAACTACGTCCAGCGCGTCGGCCGCGCCGGCCGCCTCACCGGCAATGCGCTGGACCTGGCGTTCGTCCAGGGCCGCGGGGAGTTCCTGCCCCGACTCGGCGACCCGCTCTCCCTCATCAACGGCGCCGTCACCCCGCCTGCCACGTACCTGAGCGCCGAGGAGATCCTCCGCCGCCAGTACATCGCCCACCTCGCCGACAGCCTCGCCCGCGACCCCGACGCCATCCACCCCCGCACCACCGGCACCGCCCTCGCGCAGCCCACCGGGGGGAAGGCCACCTTCCTCGACCAGCTCGTCGAGGCCTCCAGGAAGCCCGGCGCCGTCGATCGGTTCCTCGCCGCGTTCGTCGTCGACGGCGACCTCACCGCCACCCTCCGCCGCGACGCCGCCGAGGCGCTGCGTGCATGGGCCACCCCGGGGCCGGACGGCTCCAGCGGGCTGGTGGCCACCATCGGCCACGCCGCCCAGCGCTGGCACGCCGAGCAGCAGGACCTCAAGGACCGCCTCGACCAGCTCGTCGCCGAACTGCCCGACCTCGAGGCCCGCGAGCAGGACAGCGACGACGACGCCCGGGCGCTCAAGGAGGCCCGCGCCGAGCAGCGCATGCTGGAGGCCCAGATCGGCGCCGCTTACGGCGACTTCTGGATCTCCGCGCTCGAGAGGATCGGGCTGCTGCCCAACTACTCGCTGGTCGACGACTCCGTCCAGCTGGACGTCACCATGAGCTGGATCGACTCCGACACCGGCGAGTACCACTCCGAGGCCGCCGACTACTCCCGCGCCAGCGCCAACGCCCTGCGCGACTTCGCGCCCGGCGCGTCGTTCTACGTCGGCGGCCACCAGATCGACATCGACGCCGTCGAGGTGGGCCACGACGGCTCCGCCATCCGCTCCGTGCGGCTCTGCCCGCACTGCGGCTACAGCCACGAGGGCGACGACACCCCCACGACCTGCCCGCGCTGCGGGAAGTCGGGCATCAACGACGTCGGCCAGCGGTTCGAGACCATCGAGCTCACCCGCGTCTCCGCGTTCGTGCGGCGTGACGAGTCCCGCATCGACGACTCCAACGACGAGCGCGTCCGCGCCGGCTTCTCCATCGTCACCGCCGCCGACGTCGACCCGCAAACCGTCCAAGACCGCTGGTACACCACCGGCGGCCTGGGCGTGGCGTACCTCAAGGGCATGGACGTGCGCTGGTACAACCTCGGCCCCCGCCGCCACACCGCCGGCGAGATCACCATCGCCGGCAACCGGCTCGCCGGGCCGCGGTTCCGGATCTGCGAGGCCTGCGGCCACCTCGACCGCACCGGGCTGGCCAACAAGCGCGACGAGCACCGGCCGTGGTGCAAGCACCGCCACAGCCACGAGGAGCACACCCGCTCCGTGCTCCTCACCCGCAAGCTCACCACCGAGGGCGTCGTGCTCACCCTCCCGCAGGGCATCGCGTTCGGCGACGACGTGTTCGCCGTTCCCAGCCTCACCGCCGCCGTGCTCCTCGGGCTGCGGGAGAACTACGGCGGCGCGCCCGACCACCTCGACGTCGCCTTCATCAAGGACCCGCTCCTCGACAACCGCGACGCCCTCCTCCTGCACGACCTCGTCCCCGGCGGCACCGGCTACCTGGCCGAGCTGGCCGACCCCCGCGAGCTGTGGCAGGTGCTGACCGGCGCGCTGGAGCGGGTCAAGGACTGCGCCTGCGCCGACGAGGGACGGCTGTCCTGCCACCGCTGCCTGCTGCCGTTCGCCGCCCCCTACAACCGCGAGGTCACCTCCCGGGTTGCCGCCGAGCGGCACCTGCGGACGCTGCTGGGGATCGACGGCGGGGAGCCGCCGCTGGTGCCGTCGTGGAAGATCACGGAGGCACCGCCGGCGCCGGACCCGACGGGGGAGTCGTGGTTGGAGGAGCGGTTCCGCGCCGCGTTCCTGCGGCTGGCGGCCAAGCTGGGCGGCACCGTCAAGCAGACCCCGAGCATCTCCGGCGGCAACATCATCACCGTGTCGCTGGGCAGCCGCACCTTCCGGCTCCGGCCGCAGGTGCACGTGGCCAACTCCAAGCCCGACTTCGTCCTGTCCAGCGAGGGCCTGCCCGACGTCGCGATCTTCACCGACGGCTGGCAGTTCCACGCCTCGCCCAAGCACAACAACATCGCCGACGACGCAGCCAAGCGCCGCATCCTCCGCCAGGGCGGCACGCTCGTGCTCGCGATCACCGCACAGGACCTGGCGCTCGAAGAGGCGGGCGACGCCGCCACCGCGCCGTCGTGGTTCAAGGCGCCGCTGGTGCAGAAGCTGAACGGCGAGCCGGCGATGCAGCACACCGCCGCCGCGCGCGAGTCCCTGCTCGGTGGGCCGCTGGCGTTCCTGGCCGGGTGGATGCAGCAGCCAGACCCCGACAATCTGGGGCGTTTCGCCCGGGCGGCCGCGTTCTCGGTGTTCGCCTCCGGCGCCACTCCTACGGATGCGCCGGTGGAGGACCTCGCCGTCGGTCTGCTGTCCGGGGCGGGCGGGCAGACCCGGGTCTGGCGGCACGGGAGTCTCGCCGTCGCGGTGAGCGTCCCGGCCCCGGGCTCCGTGCGGCTGGCTGCGGTGCTCGACGACACCGTCGACCTCTCGGCTTCCGAGGCCAAGGACGCCTGGCGCGTGTGGCTGCGGCTGGCCAACGTCATGGCGCTGCTGCCCGCGTCGCTCGCCACGTTCGAGGCGCGATCCTCCGCTGCCCTTCCGACCGTCCCGGTGGTGGACATCGTCCATCGGGGTGTGGAGGTCGGCGCCGAGTGGCAGCCCACCGTCGAGGAGTTGGCGGGGGAGTCGGCGTCCGTGCTGGAGCTCATCGCCGCGCTCAGCGAGGCCGGGGTGGCCGCGCCGGACGCCGAGGTGGGCTACGAGCTCGACGGCGTTCCCTTCGACCTCGTCTGGACCAACGAGCGGATCGCGGTGCGGTTGGATGCCGAACCGGTGCCCGATCAGCAGGGGTGGCGCATCCTCGCGCCCGACGCAGCCGTGATCGCGGCGGCATGGAAGGAGCAGCCCCATGGCTGAGAGTGTGATCATCTACCCCAAGCAGGACAAGCTGCTCGACGCGTCGATCAAGCAGAAGGCCTACACCTTCCTCGAAAAGCTCGCCCAGGACGACAGCGCCCCGGGATTGCACATCGAGCCGATCGCCAACGCTGCAGATTCGCGGGCCCGGACGGGTCGCGTCGACATCCAGTACCGGGCGTTGCTGTTCAAGCTGACCACCCCCACCTCGACCGCCTATGTGGTGCACGGCATCTACAACCACGACGACGCCTACAAGGCGGCCGCCAAGGTGCAGCTGACGATCAACCCGATCAACGGGCTCCCCGAGTACAACGAAGTGGCCAGCGAAGCGGCACCCACGTGGGAACCGCCGGTGGCCGTCCCTCCGCTGCCGGCAGGTCCCGAGCCGTTGATCGCCTTCAGCGCCGCCGACCTCACCGTCTCTCTCGGCATCCCGCCGGCCACCTCGGAGCAGGCCGTCGCGCTCACCAGCAAGGACGCGCTGCAGGCCTTCGCGCAGACGCTGCCCGAGTGGCAGGGCCTCGCGCTGCTGCTCCTGGCCGACGGCGAGTCGATCACCCAGATCCAGCAGGAGCTGGAGATCATGAACCGGCCGATGAGTCACGAGGAGGCAGCCACCCGGTTCGTCGAGCCCGAGCCGGTCAGCGACCAGGAGCTCCTCGACAGCTTCGACCACCCCACCGCCCAGATGGGATTCGCCAAGCTCGCCGGTGCCGACGAGCTCCGCCGGGTCATCACCGGCGGCGACTTCTCCGCCTGGCGCGTGTTCCTCCACCCGCAGCAGCGCACCTGGGTGCGGGGCAACTGGAAGGGCCCGTACCGGATCTCCGGCGGCGCCGGGACCGGCAAGACCGTCGTCGTGATCCACCGGGCTCGGCGGCTCGCCGTCGAGGACCCGGACGCGCCCATCGTTGTGACCACGTTCACCACCAACCTGGCCGCTGAACTTGCCCGTAGCCTCGAGCGCCTCGACCCCGGCCTGCGCTTCGCCGACGCCCTCGGCGCGCCCGGCCTCCACGTCAAGGGCATCGACGCGCTGGCCCGGGCGGTGCTGCAGTCGGCGGGTGCCGACGTGAGCGAGGCCGTCGCGGCCGTGCTGGGCGTGGGGCGCACCGACATCGGGGGCCGGACCGACACCGACGCCGCCTGGCGCCAAGCCGTGCTGCGCGCGGGGGAGGACCTGGACGAGAAGCTCCGCAAGCCCGCTTTCCTGGCCGCCGAGTACGAGATGGTGATCCTGCCGCACCGCATCACGCAGCTGGCCGACTACCTCAAGGTGGCGCGGATGGGTCGCGGGGTGCGGCTGTCGCGGGCCGGGCGCAAGGCGGTGTGGGCCGTCGTCGAGGCCTACCGCGGCGCCGCCCGCGAGGCGGGCACGTTGGATTTCGCCGAGGCCGCCTCCATCGCCGCAGCTCACCTCGAGGCGACGGGGGAGCGGCCCGCCCGGCACGTGCTCGTCGACGAGGGGCAGGACTTCAAGCCGTGCCACTGGCAGCTGGTCCGGGCGCTGGCTCCCGAGGTGCCCAACGACGTCTTCATCGCCGAGGACGCCCACCAGCGGATCTACGGGCAGAAGCTGGTGCTCTCGGCGTATGGGATCCGGACGCAGGGACGGTCGCGGGGGTTGAAGCTGAACTACCGGACGACGGCGCAAAACCTGGCGTGGGCCGTCGGGGTGCTGACCGGGCAGGAGGTCGTCGACTCCGACGGCGAGGCCGAGACCATGGCCGGCTACCTGTCGGCGCGTACGGGGCCCAAACCGGAGGTGCGGTCGTTCCCGACGCTGACGGCGGAGCTGGACTTCGCGGCGGACCTCGTCGGTTCCTGGGTGGCCGGTGGTGAGGTAGCGCCGGAGACGGTCGCGGTGCTGGTGCGCGACCGGGTGACGCGGGACCGCGTCGTCGCCGGGCTGGGGGAGCGGGGCGTCGAGGTGCGGGCGCTGGAGGCCGGCACGGTGAAGCCCGGTTGCCCGGTGGCGCTGACGATGCACCGGGCGAAGGGCACGGAGTTCACGCGGGTGCTGCTGTTCGGGTTGAGCAAGGACTGGATGCCGATGGGATTGAAGGCCTACGACTACGACGCCGAGGAGCTCAGCGAGGCTCAGCTGCGGGAACGCTCGCTGCTGTACGTGGCGGCGTCGCGCGCCCGCGATGAGTTGGTGGTGACCTACAGCGGCACGCCGTCGTCGCTACTGCCAAGCTGATCCTGAGCGGATCAGGTGAAGGAGGATTCCGGGCCGCTGACGATACCTGGTCGCCACGGGGTCCACGTCTGAGGATGCGGACCCACTACCAATAGCCACTGCGCAACGCGCTCCGCCGCAGTCGATACCTCAGTGGCGAAAAGAGCTGATCTGCCTAGAGTGGCGCGCTTCCATTAAGGCGTGCATGGCGCCATAATGGCTCCATGCCGAATATTCAGATCAAGGACGTGCCGGACCAGACGCATGCTGTGCTGCGACAGCGGGCTAGCGCGGCGCACCAGTCACTTCAGGAGTACCTGCGCTCGAAGCTGATCGCCGAAGCCGCCCAGCCGACGTTGGACGAGGTGTTGGCCAGGGCCGGCGGGCGCGCCGGTGGATCGCTGCCGCTGGCCGACGCGGTGAGCGCGTTGCGGTCCGACCGTGCTGGTCATTGACGCCAGCGTCCTGGCCGTCGCACTGCTTGACGACGGCCAGGACGGTGACACAGTGCGGGACAGGCTGCGCGGTGAACGACTCGCCGCACCCGCGCTGGTCGACCTCGAAGTGGCCTCGGTGTGGCGCGGCCTGGCCCTCGGCGGCCACCTGGACCCGCGCCGGGTCCGGCTTGCTCTTGACGACCTGCAGGAGCTGCCACTCCAGCGCGTCGAGCACACTTCGCTGCTGGTTCGCTGTTGGGAACTGCGGGACAACCTCACCATCTACGACGCCGCGTACGTTGCCCTCGCCGAAGCACTCCAGGCGCCCCTGCTCACCGGTGACAGGCGCCTCGCACGATCCACCGGCCCACGCTGCACCATCGAGGTCGTCAAGGCCCACGGTTGACGTCACGGTTGCCGCAGAGGTCGAGGATCTGCCGCAGCCACTCCCCCGACTTCGCGTCGCTTGCGGGCAATATGTTCGTCACCTCAACCAGTCTGCCCCACAGACTTTCGGTACTCTCACGCGCCGCTGGGGCTTCAGGCGATCTTGCTCGGGTAGCGCTGGCGCGCGACCTCTCCGCTGGGCCGACGCAGGCGGCGGGCTTCGCCTGGCCGTTTCCTGCTAGGTGACCGCGACCCCGGCCAGCGCAAGCGCCAGGGCCAAGACCACCGAGCCGACGGCGACCCAGGCCCGGTCTCGCGGCTCACGGGGCAGGGCCGGCCACCGCCAGCCCAGGGCCGCCGCAGTCGCCGACGTGAACGTCGCCTGGACCATCCAGATGGGGAAGGGGTCCACCATTCCCATCACGATGGCAGGAAGAACCACCCCGATGAGCGTGGTGCCCGTGACGCTCCACAGCACGTAGGAGAGGGCGCGATGGCGGCTGGGATTGTGCCGAGTGATCCGCCACATCGACCATCCAGTACCGACGACGGTAGCGAGGGCCAGTGCGGCGGACAGGGCCAGGACGAATGTCTCGCTCATGGCTAGTGCGCTTCGTCCAGTAGGGCGCTCACGAGGTCGCCCTGCAGGGTGAGCAACTGGGCACCGGTGGGCACCGAATTGACGACGTAGGCCAGGCCGCGCCCGGTGCGGGGGCAGAACCCCACGTACGAATGGTGCGACCCGGTGAGACCGTTGTGGAAGATGAGTTCCTCGCCGCCGGCAGTGGAGGCCCGGACCCACGTGATGCTCATCTGGGCCTCCGGCATCCAGGGCAGGATCGGCGCCGGTGCCACCGGGTCGAGCCCGGTGGAGCCCGGTTGGCGGCCGTCCCGCGTCAGCCGCAACCAGGACGCAAGATCCTGGCAGGTGGACCACATGCCGCCGCCCGGCCCCAGACCCCCCAGGACCCACGGCTCTGCGGGTCGCCCGCCGAGCCGGCCCTTGGTCCATCCCTCCGGCAGGTCCGCCACAGTCGCGGGGAGCAGCGTGTCGGTCAGTGCGAACGGCTCCAGGATGCGTTCCGTGAGCAGCTCGCCGTAAGTGGTCGCGGCCTTCGCCGCCAGGAGGTGGGCGAGCAGGGCGATGCCGGCAGTGGAGTAGGAGTAGCTGCCCCGTCCTTCCGTGCCCTGCTGGAGGATGTCGGCGACGGTCTCGGCCGCGTCCTGCCGCAAGCCGTCTGCGTGGAGCAACCCGAACCACGTGTTCTGGCTCCCGGCCGCTTTCGCCGTGAAGTCCGGGAGGCCCGAGGTGTGGGAGGCGAGCTCCCGCAGCGTGACGTCGGCCACCTCGGATCCGCTTGCGTCGGTGATCTCGTCGACGGTGGTGTCAAGGCTCACTTCGGCCTTGGCAACCATGTCCATCAGCACTGCGCCACAGAAGGTCTTCGACACCGAGCCGATCCCGAAGGGGGTGGTCTCGTCGGCGCCAATGCCCGCAAACTGGGTGGCATCCCCGTCGACATAGGCCAGTGCCACGCGATTGAGCCCCCGGAGATGGGGGTCCACGCGCCGGAGCAGCGCAGGATCACCGGTGCGGCCCGCGGCCGCTCCCACCGGGCGCGGGCCAACGAGCGCCAACAGCGCCATCGCACCGGCGCCGGCGCCGGCAGCCAAGAGACCCCTCCTCGAGACCTCGGAAGTGCGCACCCGTCTCGCCGCCCCGCTCAGGTGAGAGCCGAAGCTCGCGCCGGCGGAGCGGCCGCGGTGTCCGAAGGCGCGGGTTGCGATATCTCCGGGCTGGGCCCACGTCGTCGAAGCACGGTGATCAAGTACCCGGCGTATCCGGCGCAGACCAGCGTGGTCGCCGCGAGCATGACCAGTTCTGCCTGCGCATCCGCCCTGGTCAGATTCCCGCTGATGTTGAGGAGGGCGTGGAAGGCGATGAGCGGAACGATCGTGCCGGTAACGGCGAACGGCAGCGCCAGGACGATTCCCAGGGTGACGCCGAACGCGATCTGGATTGCCTGATCCAACGGCGCCATTCCCCTGGTGAGGTTCACGATGTGCCCGATGCCGAAAGTGACGCCGGAGATCACAACCGCGCGCGTCAACGTGCTGGTGCGTTGGATTCCGCGGAACAACATGCCGCGGAAGATCAGTTCCTCAAGGAAACCGACAGCGACCATGAGAACGATGATCAGCGCCACCGTGGTGAAGTCGAGGTCGTCCCTGAAACCCTTCGTGAACTGCATCAGCGCGATCAGCAGGAGCGGGATGTATAGCAGCGTCGCGTTGAAATCGCGCCTGAGCAGGGGGCGGACGCCGTAGTACGTCAGCCAACCGTGCTTGCGGAGGCGGACCACGAGCCACACCGCGAGCAGGACCAGCACCGCGCTGGCCCCCGCATTCGGAACGCCGACAAGCGTTGAAAGCCAGTCGCCGATGTTGACCGCAACCACGTAGATCGCTATCCACGCGACCGCGTGCCAAATGGGACGGTTCTCCTGCAGCCTGTTCATGACAGCCACTTCCTTAGGGGAGGAGACGAACCAAGCGGTCGTCAACGGCCCCGCCATGGATACTACGCCGCGTAGGAGAGGGGTGTGGCCTTCAGGGTGGACGATGTGGAAATGGCTTGTATCGCGTATCGTTACGCGATACTGTTGCCTTGTGATCGTCAGTTTCAGGCACAAGTGTCTGGAGCGGCTGTATCGGGATGGTTCGAAGAAGGGTGTTCAAGCGGCTCACGTCCCCAAATTGCTGCGCATCTTGTCGCTGCTTGACGTGGCACAGACCCCGGAAGACCTCGCGATCCCGTCGTTTCGGACCCACCCCCTCAAAGGGGACCTGGCCGGGCACTGGTCGGTCTGGGTGAACGGCAATTGGCGGATCACGTTCCGCTTCACTGAGAGCGACGTCGAACTCGTCGACTATCAGGATTACCACTGACCAGGAGGTGGACAACATGGTGATGAAGACTCCGGTACATCCCGGCGAGATCCTGCGTGAGGACGTGCTGGGCAACCTGGGGCTGAGTGTCGGGGAGGCTGCGTCCCGGCTCGGGATCTCCCGGGTGACGTTGAGCCGAGTCCTGCACGGCCATGCCCGGGTGAGCCCCAACCTTGCTGTTCGACTGGAGGGGGCGGGCGTTGGTACCGCCCGTGCTTGGCTGGCACTGCAGTCGGCTCATGACCTCGCGGCGGAGCGTGCCGCCGGGCTGCCCTCCGTCCGCAAGCTCGACCCCGTCGCCTGACAACATCCGGATCTGCCGCACCTGGTGCTTCAGGCGACCTTGCTTGCGTAGCGCTGGCGCGCGACCTCCCCGCTGGGCCGACAAAGGCGCAGAGCTTCGTCTGGCCGTTTCCTGCTAGGTGACCGCGGCCCGGCCACCGCCAGCCCAGGGCCTGGGCCGGGGTGGGGGCGGTTCATGAGGCGGTTGGCGAGGCGAGTTCTTGTCGTGCGGGCCTACCAACGTGAGGGTGCGTAGTCCTTCAGGAAGACGCCGAACAGGTCGTCGCCGGCCTGCCCGCGGACGATCGGGTCGTAGACCCGGGCGGCTCCGTCGACCAAGTCCAAGGGCGCATGGAACCCCTCCTCGGCGAGCCGAACTTTCGTGGGGTGCGGTCGCTCGTCGGTGATCCAGCCGGTGTCGACGCTGGTCATCAGAATGCCGTCGGACTCGAACATCTCCCGCGCGCTCGTCCGGGTCAGCATGTTGACCGCCGCCTTCGCCATGTTGGTGTGCGGATGGCCGGGACCCTTGTAGCCGCGCCCGAAGACCCCCTCCATCGCTGACACGTTGACCACGTACGCCCGGGCCGGACCGCTCGCCACGCTTCTCGCCGCCTCGGCCAGGCGCGGCCGCAGGCGGCTGATGAGGATGAACGGCGCCGTCTCGTTGCAGAGCTGCACCTCGAGCATCTCGAGCGCGTCCACCTCGCCGACGCCCTGGACCCAGCTGTTCGAGTCGTGAAGGTCGGGAACGAGCCCTCCGGCGTCGATCGCTGAGCCGTCGGCCAGACGCGCCAGTGACGACGAGCCCGGAGCCAGAGCCATGTCTGTCAGGCGCTGGGCGTGGCGCGCCGCGGCCTCGGCATCCGCGTGAGTGGAGGCAGAGCCGGTGACCGCGGCGTCCGCCGCCGCGAGCAGCGGGTGGGCCTTGACCGACTCGGCCAGTGCCAGAGGATGCAGGTCTCGTGTGTGCCCGAACGTCAGGAGTTCTGGGCCTTGGCCTTCGGGCCACAATCCGTCCGGGATCGGGATCGACTCGGCGTCGACGAGGGGCGCGTACGCACCAGGCGAGCGCCGTACGGTCTGTGCCGCGTTGTTGATCAGGATGTCCAGCGGGCCCCGGGCGGCCACCGCGTCGGCCAAGGCGATGACCTGGGACGGATCACGCAGGTCGATGCCGACCACGTGCAGTCGATGCAGCCAGTTGGCGGCGTCGGGCATCGCCGCGAAGCGTCGCACCGCGTCGCGCGGGAAGCGGGTGGTGATCGTGGTGTGGGCACCATCGCGCAGCAGCCGCAGCGCGATGTGCATTCCGATCTTGGCCCGGCCGCCGGTCAGCAGCGCTCGCTTGCCGGTCAGATCCGTCCGCGCGCCGCGCTTGGCGTGACTCATGGCCGCACACGCGGGGCAGAGCTGATGGTAGAACGCGTCCACCAGCGTGTACCGCTGCTTGCAGATGTAGCAGGGTCGGGCCTTCATGAGCGTCCCGGCCGTCTGCGCCTCGACGCCTGACGTGAGCGCCAGCCCCCGCGTCTCATCGTCGATGCGGTCGGGAGCCCCCGTGGCCGTCCCGGCGACGATCGCCTTGTCGTTGTCCTGGATTGCCGCTCGCCTGACGCCTCGACGGTGGCGCTTGACCGCCTTGAACATCCTGCCGGTCGCCCGTCGGACGGCCACGAAGTCGGGGTGGGCCTCGTCGAGCTCGTGGATGGTGCTCAAGACCCGCAGGGTCGCGGCCAAGTCGTCTGCGTCGACTCCGCTGCCGACCGCCGCCGAGGAGGGTGCTGCAGTGGGCTCGGGCGCTGATGGATTCGACACGGCGCTAAGCGTACTCAGGACTCGGCCGCGGGCACCTCACAGCCCCATGGGCCAATCGAAGCCAAGGCGTCCATGAGCGTCTCAGCCGCGGTGCCGGAGTCCCCATCCCCTGCCCACGCTGATCGGAGGCACGGACCAGGGGTGACAGCCCGAGTTGTGAATGTGCGCAACTGCCGAATTGAGAATGTCACGGCGGCGGGGAACCACTGGATAACGTAGTGCGCGCGTAGTACACTGCGTTAGTGGGTGAAGGTATCGACTGGCGGCACCGGGGCGAGTACATCTCAAAGCACGGGCTGACGCCGGACGTCGCCGACGAGGCCTTCGCCGATCCGAACAGGCTGGCCATCGACCCAGATCCTTCGTCTGACTCGGGCAGAACCATCCGGGTCATCGGCTGGTCATCCACGACCAGCATGCTGATCACGGTCATCGTGCTCCCGGATGAAGGGATCACCTGGGGAGTCAACGCGTGGCCGTCGAACAGTACAGACCAGCGCCGATACCGAGAGGAACAGTTGGATGTCGATCAGTGATCTCATCGCGGCCGAAGCTGAAGCGGCCGAACGCAACCGAGATGCCGGCCTCAAGCCAGGAAGCAGGGTGACCCGCGGACACCAGCGTGCCAAGACGCTTCAGGTTCGCCTGAACGCCGAGGAACTCGAGGCGTTGACGCGGCTCGCAGAACGACGCGGCCTCCCCGTGTCCACACTGGCTCGGGACATTCTCCTGACCCAACTGGCGGGTTCCGACGAATCCGCAGGGGCGTTGATTGCCAGGATCCGGGCAGAGCTGGACGACCTTGCCTCACGAGTAGCCTGACCCATCCGACCAACGTCCTGATCTGCCGCAGGTGGATCTGCGGTGCGGTTGGTGTCCACTCCACCCATGGCAGTCACTTGAGCAGCTTGATCGCGACGGCGATCTTCCGCAAGTGCTCGCCGGTCCTGTCCCTGCCACAGAAGGGAGAACGAAGTAAGGATGGCCACAACCGTTCCGAACGCACTGATTTGGCGTCGACACCGGTATACGCCTCCCCACCGAAGACCCGCACACTCGGGCGGTGGACCGCTGATACCAGTGTGGTATCCAAGGGCAGCCGCCCCGTTCCAGCCAGCCGGCTGCCGGTACCCGCAGCAGCTACGCTCACTCACAACAGGACGGTGCTGCCATCCGTGCAGCTGACCGGGACGAGGTGCCATGACGGTGGTGGAACGGTTGGCCGAGCGCTTGGCGCACGGGGTACGGGGATGGATGGCCATCGCGTCGACGCTGCTGTTCGCGGTGTTCACCGCGATGGTGCTGCCCGACCAGGCTGAGGCAGGGGCCTTCTACACGGTCCGCTACCCCGCCCCGGACACGTCCCTGTGGTACTGGCCGGGGGCCCTGTACGCGGCGGCCGAGGCGTGGGGACCAGACGGCCGAGCCGCGTATGTCCAGGCGCGCGTGACGTTCGACGTCATCTGGCCGTTGGTGTACGGGGCGTTCCTGATGACGACACTCGCCTGGGTTTGGGCGCGAGCGACAGCCGCGGGGAGTCGTTGGCGGTCGGTAGCGGTGCTTCCGGTGGTCGTGGTGGCGCTGGACTACGCCGAGAACATCTGCGCCGCGACGGTGATGGCACGTTATCCGGCCCGGACGCCGGTGTTGGCGGAGTTGGCGCCGATCTTCACCGCCGGCAAGTGGCTCACCCTGTCCGTCAGCTTCCTTCTGCTGGTGATCGGCGTGGTCATCGCCGTCACCGCATGGTGGCGGGCCCGCAGGTCGCGGCCACCTCGATCACAGGCCGGGTGAGAAGGCGATCGGCAGCACCACCTCGTTGCGACGGAGGAACCACGGCGTCCAGGGAGGATCGAAGCGGGCGAATCGGGGCGGCCCGCTCACCTCGAGTCCAGCCTGCTCGACGGCGCCACGGAGAGCTGCCAACTGTTGCTGGTAGATGTGCTCCGTCCAGCGTCCGGTGAAGGGCTTGACCGCGGCCACCTGGGCAGGGACCTGCCGCACCTGGATGCGTGGATCGGAAGGTGTCGGCAGCGTATCCAACGTGAACTCGGCCGGCATCACGAAGGCCACCACGTGTCGGCCCGACTCGGCGCCGGGCTGCTGGACCACGGGTGAGGTCATGGCGATCTTGGTCGGTGCCTGCTCCTGCAGCACCGGCGCGGTCATCGTGACCTTGCCCCGGGTGCTGTTGCGGCCGGAGATGAAGGCCACCAGCACCCCGAATGCCTCGTTGCCCGCGCGGGTGAACGAGGCTTCCACCTCCACCTCGGCCACCAGGTGCGCGGGGTAACGGCGCGCCTCGAAGAGAGGGAAGCGCCTGAGGACCTCGTACGGTTGCTGTTCCGTCATGGCACCAGCGTGACACTCCGGACCCGACGGACTGCCCGGAACTCCCACATCCGGCCCGGAAGATGTGGGGGTAGCGGGCGGTTGCTTGCCCGCCTCGGCCTCTTCGAGCCAGGTCAGGCTGTGACGTCGGCGGTCCTGAAGCGGCCCCAGGCCAGCGAGGCGAAGATCGCCACCCAGCCCAGTTGAACCAGAAGGCCGGACGCGAGGACACTCCAGTCGACCTCGAGGCGGAGGAACTCGGCGAAGTCGAACCAGTGATGCGTGAGCAGATAGGGATGGATGGCCGACAGTTGCGGCAGCGTGTCCAGCACCGACGACACCACGGCCACGACGGTCGTCGCGGCCATCGCGCCGACTGGCACCTCCGTCAGGGTTGAGAAGAACAGCCCGACGGCGACCAAACCTGTCAGCGACAGGGCCACAAACGCCGCGACGCCCAGCATCCGGGCCACGCCCGCGCCGAGGGACACCGTGGTGCCGGACAGCAACGTCATCTCCGAAAATCCGAAGAATGCACCGCCGGCGGCGAGAGCGACGATCGTGATCACCAGCACGGCCGCGAACGCGAAAGCGAGTGCGACGAGGGCCTTAGCCGCCAGCAGCCGGGTTCTGGCCACCGGTACCGTCAATACGTACCGCAGGGTCCCCGTCTGGGCCTCACCGGCGATGGCGTCGCCGGCCGTGATGCCGATGGTCAAGGGCAGCAGGAACGGCAGGCACATGAACAGTGCGGCGATGACCAGGAAGAGTCCGTTGCCGGTCACCCGGTCGATGAAAGCTGGACCTTGCCCGCTCATGCCGGAGTTGCTGGCAATGAACAAGACGAGAGCGAGCAGGAGTGGCACCAGGGCCAGACCCGCCAACAGGGCCAGCGTGCGCCGTCGCCCGAACAGGAGCCGGAGCTCGCTGCGGACCAGCCGCCCGAACGAACCCCTAGCGCGCGACATCGAAGCCCTCTCCGGTCAGTTCCACGAACAATTGCTCCAAGCTGCGCCGTCGGACCTCGAGCCCGTCCAGGCCGACACCGGCGTGCACCAGCGCTGCGGCCACCCCCGACGGGGGAGTGGCGCCGAGCGCAGCGTGCAGCACGGCGCCCTCGGCGGTTACTGACTCGAGCCCGAGCCCGCGGAGCACATCGGCGGCGGTAGCTACGTCGTCGAGGTTGGTGGTGACCACCAGCGTCGCGGCGTCGTCGGCCACAAGCGATGCCCGTTCCGATTGGGCCAGCAGCCGACCCTGGCTCATGATCCCGATGTGCGTGCAGACCTGTTCGATCTCAGCCAGCAGGTGGGAGGAAACCAGCACGGTGGCGCCCTCGGCCGAGAGCTCGCGGATGAGGTGGCGGACTTCCCGGGTGCCCTGGGGATCGAGGCCGTTGGTCGGCTCATCGAGCACCAGCAGGTCGCGGGGCCTCAGGAGCGCTGCTGCGAGTCCCAACCTCTGCTTCATCCCGAGCGAGTACTGACGGTACGGCTTGCGGGCGGCGGCGGTGAGCCCCACGCGTTCGAGAGCCTCGCCGATCCGTTGCCGCGACGAGGACCGGGTGGACGTCGCGTCACAGGCGTCGAGCCGGGCCAGGTTGGCGCGTCCGCTGAGGTAGGGATGGAAGGCGGGTCCCTCCACCAGCGCCCCCACGCGGGGAAGCACCTCCAGGGCGTCTCCCGGCATCGGCTGGTCGAGCAGGCGTGCGGAGCCGGACGTGGGGGAGACGAGGCCCAGTAGCATGCGGATGGTGGTGGTCTTCCCCGATCCGTTGGGGCCGAGGAAGCCGTAGACAGCACCGTGCGGCACTGCGAGGTCGACCCCGTCGACCGCCACCTGCCCGGAGCGGAAGCGCTTGGTCAGCCCCGAGGTCTCAATGGCGGGGGCGCTCACGCCATCGCACGCAGCGTCTCGGCGGGCACAGCACCCACGAGCACGCGGCCGTCGTCGGTCATGAGGATGCTGAGCAGCGTGGAACTGAGCAGGCGTCCCTCGGGAACCTCCGTGGTGAGCTGTTCGAACAGCGCTGCGTTGTCGAGCCCCATCCCCCCGGAGTGGTCGGGGGTGAACTCGTCCATCAGTTCCTGGGCCTCGTCCGATCCGACAAGGCGATCGGGCATACCGGACATGGCGCCCGGGTCAGCGGCGAGGAGCTTGGTGAGGTCCATTCCCTGGAGTTCGACGACGCTCTCCCATCCCGAGCCGGTGACCGTCGGCTTCTGATGTTGCGTGCCCTCGTGCGACGGCATCGCGCCATCCTGCTCGGGGAGCGGTACGACGACCTCGCGCTCGGTGGCCCCCGCGGGAGGGGAGAAGTCGAACACCGATTCGTTGGGCATCTGGAAGGAGACGTCGGTGAAGGAGATCTCGACGGCTGGCGCTGTCTGGTCCTGGGTGCTCCAGGTCTGTACGCGGAGGGGGGTCATCGTTTCGCCGTCGACGGCCACTACGACGCGCTCCACGAGGGTGGCGTCGGTGTCGGGGGTCACGACGAGCTGGTAGACGTCCCTGCCCGCGATGATCATCTGGGAGTCGACGCTGATGGTGCTGGACTCGTCGGCCCTCGCGAGCGCTTCCGCTGCGGCTTCCTGCGGGGTGGGCAGTTCCGCCTTGCGGGCGAGGACCTCGGCACGGGCCTCCTCGCTCATCGCCTCCAGGCGCGCCCGGTCAGCATCGCTGACGCTGTAGTGCACGGCCTCGTCGTCGGAGCTGGAGTAGGTCCACAGGTCCGCTCCGGCGGCCACGACCGAGTACTCGGACACGGCGCCCAGCAGTGCCACCCGCGACCGCTGCTCGCCGTCGGTCCACACCTTGAGCGTGGAGCTGCCGCCCAGCAGCGACATCGGGTCGGCGCCGGTTGCCTCGGTGAAGAGGAGGTCGGGTAGGCCGAGACGTGCGGTGTGCACCACCGTGCCGGACATCGGCTGCGGGTCGGCCTCGAGCACTCGAGCGACGAGTTCCTCGGCGGAGATGTCGGGCAGATCATTCGATTCGCCCGCGGCCAGCAGTGGCTGGGCGGCCAGGGAGGCAGCGACGGCCACGACGACGACGATCGGCACCGCCCACGGGGAGCGGAGCGGGGAACGGCGGTCAACCTGGGAATCGGTCATGGTGCCACGATAGGCGCCGCTCGCTGAGAGGCTGCTGAGAGCCGGAGCGTGCGGCGCTGGGGTGCGGACGACGCGTGAATGACATGATGAAGCCGTGCGCGTACTGGTGGTCGACGATGAGCGCACCCTCGCGCGCGCGCTCCAACGGGGACTGACCGCTGAGGGTTTCGCTGTGGACGTCGCTCACGACGGTGACGCGGGGCTCACGTTGGCCACCCACGGCGACTACGACGCCATCGTGCTCGACATCATGCTGCCGAGGCGCAACGGGTACGCGGTGACCGCTGAGCTGCGGAAGCGCGGCGTCTGGACCCCGGTGCTGATGCTGAGCGCGAAGGACGGCGAATACGACGTGGCCGACGCCCTCGACCTCGGTGCAGACGACTACCTCACCAAACCGTTCTCGTTCGTCGTGCTCGTGGCGAGGCTCCGGGCTCTGGTTCGGCGACCCTCCGGCGCCAGGCCGGCCGTGCTCGAAGTGGGTGCGCTCACCCTTGATCCGTCCACCCGAGCCGTCACGCTGGGCGGCGCGGCGGTGGAATTGACCGCCCGCGAGGTGGCGTTGCTGGAATACCTGATGCGCCACAGCGACCGCGTGGTCGGCAAGGTGGAGCTGCGTGACCACGTCTGGGAGGGCACCGGCGAGGACCTCAATGTCGTTGAGGTCTACGTCGGCTACCTGAGGCGCAAACTGGGTCGCGACGTCATCTCGACCATCCGGGGCGCCGGCTACCGGGCCGTCGGATGACTGGCCCCGTGCGGTGGGGAGGGCTGTCGCTGCGTCTACGGCTCACCCTGCTGACAGCCGGCCTGCTGGCGGTGGGGCTGTCCTTGGGCGCCGTCGCGCTGACCGCCGTCGTCTCCTCCAGCCGCGTCGCCGAACTCGACCGCGCTGCCACCGCCCGCGTGGAGACCATCGCCCGGCTCGCTTCCGACGACCGGCTCCCGGATCCGCTCCCCGTCACCCAGCCCGGAGAGATCGCGCAGGTGCTCGACACCGATGGGTTGGTGGTGTCGAGCTCCGCGTCGGCCAGCCGAACGCTGCCGCTGCTGAGCGCCGAGGAGGCAGCGCTCGCCACGGAGCGACCCGGGGTCACCTTGCCCACCGCCTACGACGACCGCGCCCGCATCGCCGCCAGGACTGCGACCTGGCGAGGGGAGCGCGTCACCGTGGTGGTCGCGCTGCCGCTGCGCGACGTGGAGGGGGTGCTCGGGGCGCTTCGCGTATCGCTCGTCGGGGTCGTGCCCATCCTGACCCTCGCGCTGGCTGGACTCATCTGGCTCGCACTGGGCAGGGCGCTGCGCCCAGTGGAGGAGCTCCGGGTGGCCGCCGCACGGGTGGCGAGTGAGGGTGGGCCCGGGGCGTTGCCGGTGCCCGACGCGGATGACGAGCTCGCCGCGCTCGCACGCACGCTCAACGAGATGCTTGATCGACTGGATCGGGCGGCGTCGCGGCAACGCCGATTCGTGGAGGATGCCGCGCACGAGCTCAGGTCGCCGCTGTCGTCACTCAGGGCGAGCATCGAAGTGGCCCTGTCACATCCCGACGCCTTCCCGACGGGGGAGCTGGCGGCCGAGCTGGAGCCGGAAGTGCTGAGGATGCAGGCACTCGTCGACGACCTGTTGCTGCTGGCCCGGGTCGGGGCGGCGGGTGGACGTCGTCGTCTGACCGATCTGCGGGCGGTGGCGGAGCTGGTGGCGGGTACGCGCCGCGCCGGGGTGGCGCTCGAGGTGATGGGGGAAGGCGAAGCGACGGTGGACGGGCCGGCCGTGGAGCGGGTGCTGCGCAACCTCGTCGACAACGCGGTGCGGCATGCCGGCTCCCGAGTTCGCATCACGGTTGCGGGGCCCCGGGTCGTGGTCGAGGACGACGGGGCGGGGATCGCGCCGGGGGATCGGGAGCGTGTGTTCGAGAGGTTCGTCCGCCTCGATGAGGCGCGCCAGCGTGAAGCCGGGGGCAGCGGTCTGGGGCTCGCCATCGCTCAGGAGATCGCCCGCGACAACGGGGGCGACGTTGCGCTGGGCGACTCGGAACTGGGCGGACTTCGGGCGGAGTTGACGCTCGCGGCTCAGCCGCCTCCCTGTTAGACGGCCGTTTCCGGATCGTGAGATATAGTAGAAGGATCAACTACCTCTCTGAAGGATGATTCTGCATGACCTTGGTCGCCCCGCCCGAGCACATCACCGCCAGCCGCATCTTCACCGAGCGGCACACCGCCTACCGCTTCACGTCGGAGCCGGTCAGCGACGAGCAGCTGGCTCAGGTGTACGAACTGGCGAAGTTCACCCCCACGGCCATGAACAGCCAGCCGCTGCGGATCACGTTCGTGCGCACTCCCGAGGCGAAGTCCCGCCTGCTGCCGTTGCTGGCGGAGTTCAACCGCCACAAGTCGGAGTCGGCTCCCGTCGTGGCCATCCTCGCCGCTGACATCGACTTCCACGAGCACCTGCCCGTCGTCTCGCCCCAGTCTGCCGGAGCGCGCGACCGGTTCGAGGCCGACGATGCGATGCGCGAGGCGTTCGCGCGTAACAACGCGTGGCTCCAGGCCGGCGGGTTCATCCTCGCTGTGCGTTCCGTCGGGCTCGACGCCGGCCCGATGGGCGGCGTCGACCTCGCAGGCCTCGACCGGGAGTTCTTCCCCGGCACGTCGCTGCGCAGCCTCATGGTGGTCAACATCGGCCATGTCGCCGAGGACGGCACGTTCCCGCGGAACCCGCGCCTCGCATTCGACGAGGCAGCCAGCCTGATCTGATCCGCGTCGGCCCCGGCCCCGCGCGAACCTAACGCCGCCACATGAGCCTCTTGTCGCGGGAAAGCGTTACATGTAACATGGATCCATGAGCGTCAGCGACAGGGTGGGTCAGTACCGCGAGCGAATGCGGGCTCGCGGGTATCGTGCGGTGCAGGTGTGGGTGCCGGACGTGCGGTCGGAGCAATTCGCTCGTGAAGCCCGTCGCCAGGCCGCCCTAGTGGCGGACTCTGACCGCAGACATGACGAGCAGGACTTCATCGAGGCCGTTTCCGTCGACTGGGACGAGGAGTGAAACGCGGCGAACTATGGACGGTGGCGGGCGGTGTCTACGCCTCGAAACCGCGGCCGGCGATCATCGTTCAGGATGATGTCTTCGATCAAACGGACTCGGTGACCGTCGTGCCCCTGACCACGAGGCTCATCGACGCTCCACTGTTGCGATTGCGAATCCCCGCAGGTGGCGCGGGTGGGTTGTCCCAGGACAGCGACGTGATGGTCGACAAGCTGACAACGGTGAGGCGGAGTAACGTGCAGGTGCGCGTCGGCAGGCTCTCCAGCCAGCAGATGGTCGACTTGGAGCGACTCCTCATGACCTTCCTCGGGATGGCCCGCTGACAGATGGCGTCAGCGGGCTCCCGCGTCGATGAACGTGGACTCAGCCGGTGCAGAGCGCCTGCAACTCCGCCATGGAGGCCCCGAACTCAGTGGTGGCCTCGGTGACGTCTCCCATCTCACTCATGTCCTGGTCGACGTAGACCTTCTGGATCGCGTCGCGCATCTTCGTGGCGTCTTCCTGCACGGCGCTGGCGGCCGCCTTGACCTCCGGGTTGACCACGTTGTCCGCGGCCGTGCGGTAGGCCTCGACCAACTCGGTCCAGGTGTCCACGGCTACCTGCGGATCCGTGGTGCCGACCGAAGCGATGTCAGCGATCGCGTTGCTCGCGTCCGCGAGGGGGCCGGACATGCTCGCGCAGGCGTCCGCCACCGGCTGCTGGGCGTCGGTGCCGGCCGGCGTCGACGCGTCGGAGTCCGCGCTGGGGTCGGCGGAGGCGGACTCGGTGGTGGGGTCGGCCGACGCCGACTCGGTGCCGGTTTCGGCGGTGGTGGTGGTGTCCGTTGCGGGGGCTTCGACGGAGGCGGAGGGCGTCGTCGACTCCCCTGGGGTGCCGGAACATGCGGCGAGCCCGAGGGCTGCCATGGCGGCGATGATGGAGGTGCCGATTCTGTGATTCATGATCTTTCCTTTCGGCGAATCTCGGTGCTCCTCATGCAGGAGCCGTAGTCGGAGCATAACTTTCACCCGGTGCACCCCGACCGCTCAACGGGCCGGCGCGATTCGGCCGTGGCCCTCCCGAGGTGGAGGAGCCGGATGCTTAGCTGACGTTCACACTTCTGCCGCCGAGGGGCCCACGTGAAGATCTGGAACGCCACCATCACCGCGCTGCTGTCGGCTGCGCTCGCCGCCACCATGTTTGTCCTGCCGCCCAGCGCGGCGGCAACCGGTCACGCCACCGACACCCCGCCGTCGGCCCCCTCCAACGCGCAGGAGCAGGCAGCCCGCGACGCGTTCACCCGCATCCTCGGCACCGCCGCGAACCGGTTCGAGATCACCGTGCCCGCCGATCCGCCGTCCGGGCAGGACACCTATTCCGTCAGCGCCAGCGGCGACAAGATCAGGGTCACCGCCTCCACGCCCTCGACGGCGGTGGCCGGCCTGAACCATTACCTCGGCAGCATCGGGCAGTCACTCAGCTACACGGTGCGCAACGTCGACCCCGCCGTCGCCTACCCGCTGCCCGACGGCGAACTCGGCCGGACCGCCAATGTCGCCGCCCGCTACTACGGCAACGACACAGAAGATGGCTACACCGGCGCCCACCGCACCTTCGAGCAGTGGGAGCGATTGATCGACGAACTGGCCGCGCTCGGCTTCAACCAGGTGTTCATGCCGGTGGGCTCCGAGGCCGTCTACTTCGACGTCCTGCGGCAGTTCGGCTACACCGCCGCCGAGGCCGCCGCGTGGATCCCGACCCCGGAGCACCAGCCGTGGTGGCTGCTGCAGAACATGGCCGCCTGGCCCGCCGGCACGACGGAGGCCTCGATCGAGGCCCGTGCCGCGCTGGGCCGACGGATCGCGGACCGGCTCCGCGAACTCGACATGACTCCCGTGCTGCCGGGCTACTTCGGCACCGTCCCGCCCGGCTTCGTGGCCCGCAACCCGGGAGCGGTGGTCGTGCCGCAGGGCGGCTGGGTGGGCTTCCAGCGCCCCGACTGGCTGGACCCCAACTCGCCGGCGTTCCCCGCCGTCGCGGCGAAGTTCTACCAGTCGTCGGCCGCCCGCCTCGGCCGCTCCACCATGTACAAGATGGACCTCCTCCACGAGGGCGGCCAGCGCGGCACGGCCGACATCCCCGCCGCGACCAGGCGCATCGAACAGGCCCTCCAGACTGCCAACCCCGGCGCCACCTGGGTGTTCCTCGGCTGGCAGGCCAACCCCCAGAACGACATCATGGGCGCGGTCGACCCCGCCACCACGTTCATCGTCGACGGCATCACGGACCGCCACCCCGGCAGCAGCCGCGAGGCTGCCTGGCTGAACCGGCCCTGGGCGTACGGCACCATCTGGAACTACGGCGGCGACACCACCATCGGCGCCAAGCTCACCCGCTGGAACACCGACTACTTCCGCTTCAAGGACCAGGCGGGGAGCGCCATGCGCGGCCTCGCCGCAATGCCGGAGGGCGGCGACAACAACGGCGCGGCACTCGACTTCTTCGCCAACCTCGCCTGGACCACCGGCCCCGTCGACATCGACCAGTGGTGGTCCGACTACGTCTTCAAGCGCTACGGCTCCCGCGACGCCGACGCCGTGGCGGCATGGCAGATCGTCAGCCGCACCGCCTACACCCTCCCCACCAGCGGTGACTTCGCCGAGGCCCACGACAGCCTCTACGCCGCGATCCCGTCGCTGACGGCGGCCACCTCGTCGCAGTGGTCGCCGACACGTTCCACCTATGACCTGGCCGAGTTCGCCACCGCCCTGCCCCGGCTCCTCGCCGCCGCCGAGAGGCTCGGCGACAACCCGGCCTACCGCTACGACCTGATGGACGTCGCTCGCCAGGTGCTCAGCAACCACGGGCGCGTCCTGTTGCCCGAGATCCGCAACGCGTTCAACCTCGGCGGCGCAGCGCAGTTCGACGAACTCACCGCCCGCTGGCTCGAGAACATGGCGCTGGTGGACCACCTCGCAGGAACGCAGGAGATCAGTCTGCTCGGGCGCCTGCTCGACGAGGCCCGCAGCGCCGGCGCCACCGTCGAGCAGGCGGCGGCCTTCGAGAGGAGCCAGCGCACCCTGCTCACCGTGTGGGCGCAGCGCTCCGGGCACGCGAGCGGGCTCGGTGACTACGCAGGCCGCGAGCACCAGGGCCTCGTCGGGACCTACTACCAGCCCCGCTGGGAGAAGTTCTTCGACGCCCACCGCACCGCCCTCACCACGGGCGGGGCCGTGCAGTCCTTCGACTGGTTCGACGAAGCCCAGCCCTGGCTGGCCTCGACGGACCGCACCGGCATCTGGTCGACGCCCCGCGGCGACGTGGTGGCACTCGCGCGGGCGGCCCAGGCCGCCGTCGACCGCCCGCTGCCGGAGCCGCCGCCGGACCCGTGGCTGCCGCGCGGTGACGTGACGGTCACCGGCTGGTCCAGCCAGGAGACGGTGGGTGAGGACGGCGCTGCCGCCAACGTCAACGACGGCGACACCGGCACGTTCTGGCACTCCCGCTGGGACGGGACCGACGTCCCCGCGCCGCCGCACTGGGTGACGCTGCGCGTGGCCGGCGGGCACACCGTCGAGTCACTGCTGTACGTGCCGCGGCAGGACAGCGTCAACGGGCGCGCGAAGCGCTACACCGTCTACGCCTCGGCGAGCGACGACGACTGGTCGAACGCGACCGTTGTCGCGTCCGGGGAACGGCCCAACAGCGCAGCCGCGACCACCATCGACTTCACCGCCCCGACGGTGGGGCCGTTCATCCGGTTCCAGATCGACGAGTCCTGGACGCAGGCGGCGGGCGGACACCAGTTCGGCACGGCCGCGGAACTGCGGCTGGGCGCCGACGCCACCAATGTGGAGCCACCCGCCCCCGGCGACCACTACCTGTCGGACCTGCCTTTCCTCGCGGAGGATTCCGGGGCGTTCCCGGTGCAGCGTGACCGGGAGGTGAGCCAGCCGGGCGAAACCCCGCAACCCATCCGCATGGCGGGTGTGGCCTACGAGAAGGGGCTGGGAATGCAGGCGCCGTCGACGGTGTCGTTCCTGCTGGGCGAGCAGTGCAGCCGGTTCAGCGCCGTCGTGGGCCCGGACGACACCATGAGCGGGCCGCAGCAGTTTCCGTCAATCATCTTCCGGGCATGGGGAGACGGTGCGCTGTTGTTCGAGAGCGACGTGCTGCTGAAGGGCCAGACCGCGGCCGTGGACGTCGACGTGACGGGGGTGTCGGAGCTGGAGTTGGAGCTCGATCCGGCAGAGGGCGTCGTCAACGGCGGGCAGACAGAGGCGGCCTGGTGGGATCGGGGCGACTGGGCCGATGCCAAGGTCGCCTGCCCGGCCTCGCCCTCTCCCTCTCCCTCGCCGTCGCCCTCGCCTTCGGTGTCACCCTCGCCGTCGCCCTCGCCTTCGCCTTCGCCGTCGCCCTCGCCTTCGCCTTCGGTGTCACCCTCGCCGTCGCCCTCCGCGTCGCCGTCGCCGAGCAAGTCGTCGAGCCCGAAGCCGACGACCCCCCGCCCCACGAGCACCGCCCCGACGCGCAAGCCGTTCGTGCCCACCGCCCCGTACACGGAGGCCGGGAAGCACACGCTGAACGGGCGCGACTGGATGACCACCTGCGAACCGTACTCACGCACGGAGCGCTGCCGCACCGACATCTGGGCCACCGTCGTGGTCATCGAGGACGGCGAGTTCGTCCGCAAGAGCGGCTGGGCGTTCAACAACCTCACGTACCTGCCGCACATGACCCGCGCGCAGTGGGGTCAGAACCCGCTGGCCAACCACAACGACGCCGGGTTCGCCTCCGCCGGCCGCCAGTGGCGCACGGAGTGCGACACGGCACGCACCGGCCAGGGCGGGTGCCGCAGTTACACCATGGCGACGGTGTACGCGGCGTCGGCACAAGCGGGTGGGGGGTATGCCTTCACCCAGCGCAACGAATGGGTCTTCAACAACATGGTGTTGTTCGGCTGAGGCCGTTCAGAAGATGCCCAGCTCGCCGAGAGGTGAAAGGATGGAGGGCGTGACTGCAATCTGGGCCCACCGAGGTGCATCGGCATACGCACCGGAGAACACCATGCCGGCATTTGAGCTCGCCCTGAAGATGGGTGCCGACGGCTTGGAACTGGACGTCCAGCGCACCGCAGACGGGCAGCTCGTCGTCGTCCACGACGAGGCGATCAACCGCACGTCCAACGGCTTCGGCAAGGTCGTGGACCAGACGCTGGAGGAACTGCACGGCGCAGACTTCTCGCACGGCTTCCCCGGCCGTCGTAACACCAAGATCCCGCTCCTGCGTGACGTGCTCGACCTCGTCAAGGGCACCGACGCGATGGTGAACGTCGAGCTGAAGAACACCGTCGAGCTCTACCCGGGGATCGAGGACGACGTGCTCACCGCCGTCACGGATGCAGGGATGCTGGACCAGACGCTGTTCTCGTCGTTCAACCACCGCGGCCTGGCGAACCTGCGCGGCCGGGTGTCGCCTGATCACCTCGGCCTGCTGTTCTCGGACGGCCTCTACGAGCCGTGGGAGTACGCCGCCTGGTTCGGCGCCGGTGCCGTGCACCCGCATTACCTGGCGCTGCGCAACCCGGATTTCGTGTGGCTGTGCCACGAGCGGGGCATCAAGGTGCATGCGTGGACGGTGAACAACGACGAAGACGCGCTGTGGTTGAAGAACATGGGCGTGGACGCAATCATCACGAACTTCCCCGACAGACTGGGCGAGACCGTCCGTCGCGGCTACCTCTGACCCAACCCGCCAACGGGCGCGAACCAGCTCCCACGCTCGGGCCCACGTCGCAGACCTTGGCTGCCCTCGCAGACGGTCCTCTGTCTGCGACGTCCGCCCCGCGTCTGCGACGTCCGCCCCGCGTCTGCGACGTCGACCCCGCGTCTGCGACGTCGACCCCGGGTCTGCGACGACGCCGAGCCCCGCTCGATAGGGTGGGCGCATGAGCAACCCGTTCCGCCCAGAGCTGTGGACCCCCGTCGAGGGCTTCGAGTTCACCGACATCACGTACCACCGCGCCAAGGACGTGCCCGCCGTGCGGATCGCGTTCGACCGGCCGGAGGTGCGCAACGCGTTCCGCCCGCACACCGTCGACGAGCTGTACCAGGCGCTCGAGCACGCCCGCACCTCGTCCGACATCGGCTGCGTGCTGCTGACGGGCAACGGGCCGTCCGAGAAGGACGGCGGCTGGGCGTTCTGCTCCGGCGGGGACCAGCGCATCCGCGGCCGCGCCGGCTACCAGTACGCGGAGGGTGAGACGGCGGAATCCGTCGACGCCGCCAAGCTCGGCCGCCTGCACATCCTCGAGTGCCAGCGCCTGATCCGTTTCATGCCGAAGGTCGTCATCGCCCTGGTCAACGGGTGGGCCGCCGGCGGCGGTCATTCCCTGCACGTGGTCTCAGACCTCACGCTGGCGTCGCGCGAACACGCCAAGTTCAAGCAGACCGACGCCGACGTCGGCTCGTTCGACGCGGGCTACGGCTCGGCCTACCTCGCCCGCCAGGTGGGGCAGAAGTTCGCGCGCGAGATCTTCTTCCTCGGCGACGTCCACGACGCCGAGGACGCCCACCGCATGGGCATGGTCAACCGGGTGGTGCCGCACGCCGAACTCGAGGACGTCGGCCTGGAATGGGCCGCCAAGATCTGCGGCAAGTCACCCACCGCTCAGCGCATGCTCAAGTACGCCTTCAACGCCATCGACGACGGGCTGGTCGGCCAGCAGATCTTCGCGGGCGAGACCACCCGCCTGGCCTACATGACCGACGAGGCCGTGGAGGGCCGCGACTCCTTCCTGGAGAAGCGCAGGCCGGACTGGTCGAAGTTCCCGTACTACTACTGAGCCATCGCGGCAGCGCAAGGGACGCACCCGCGTCTGACAAGCGACGACTCCCCGCGGAGCGCCGGAAAGTAGTACGTCTGACCTCTCGGGGACCACGCTCCAATCGACTCGGCGCTCAGTAGGGTGACCGGGTAGACCTACCGTGTGGAAGTGAGGGTCGATGGTGATCCTGGAGCCCTACTCAGTCGCCGAACTCCGAACTGCCTTCGCCGCGGGCGCCGGGCTCGATCTGCTGCTGTTCCACGGCCACGTGCCGGAACACCCCGGCCAGGTCGACAACGGCTGCCTCAGCGAGCACTATCCCGCGCCGTTCGAGTCCGACGGTGAGCTCTTCCGCACCGTCGAGCACTACCTCGCCTGGCGCAAGGCGACCCTCTTCGGCGACACCCATTCCGCACAGCGCGTGCTGAGGGCAGAGTCGCCGACGACGGCCCGGGCCATCGGCCGCACCGTCCGGCCGTTCAACGACGAGGTGTGGAAGTCGCACCGCTTCGAGGTGGCGGTGGCCGCCAACGTGGCCAAGTTCGCCGCGGATCCGCAGTTGGCCGACCACCTGAGGTCCACCGGGCGCGCGGTGCTGGTCAACGCCTCGCCCATCGACAGGGTGTGGGGCATCGGCCTGTCGGCAGAGGACCCCGCCGCTCTGGATCCCGCCCGCTGGCCCGGCCTCAACATCCAGGGCTTCGCCCTGATGGAGGCCCGCCGCCGGCTGCTCAGCTGAGGTGGGAGACGACCTCCCAGGTGGGGTCGTTGGCCGCCTCCACCGGCAGGGCGAGCGCGGTGGCGAGATCGAGCAGCCGCTGCGTCGCCTCCGTGTCGGGCCGGACGTAGGAGTACCACGTGCGCAGGCTGTTGAGGGTTTCGACGGCGACCAGTTCGCCGTCGGCCCCGATGCTCTCGTTGATCATCTCCTCGACCTCGTCGGCCGCCGGGCCCCGCAGGTCTTCGAGCCGGAGCCGGATGGTGACGACCTTCTCCAGCAGCGGTTCCCGCGCCACGCACAGCGGCACCCTGATGCGCGCGTGGAGCTCCTTGCCGTCGTAGCGGGTGCCCTGCACCGTGGTCCAGGGGCTGACGTCCGGAAGCTCGACGAACCGGGTGCGCACATCGTCGACGAAGCGCCGCAGCGCCACGAGGTCGACAGGGTTCTCCGGCGGGCTGTCCAGGGCCTCGAGCCCACCCACCCAGCACTGCACATGCTCCTCGCCCAGCGCGACGTCGACCATGGCAGCGGCCAGCGACGCCCGCTGCTCGGCGGTGAAGGGCTCGAACAACGGGTGCCACACGCCGACGTCGATGCGGCGCGCCATGTCGCGGCAGGCGATCTGGGTGTCGGCCAACTCGAGGGCGAGCCCGTCGATGTCGAAGGTGACGTCCAGCGGCTCCGGTGAGCGCTTGATGAAGTTGGAGTAGGTCCAGTGCCGATCCGGCGCGGGGGCGCCGTCGCGGACCCGGCGGGCCAGCGCCATCAGCCACGGCTGCCCGTGCGCGGAGATGGTGAGGGTGCGACGGCTGCGCCCCGCGTTGTCGTCGATGCGGTAGCCGAGGCGCGAGTCGACGGCGTCGAGCTGCTCGGCGAGCAGCGGCCCGTAGGTGCGGACCGCAGCCTCCTCGGCGCCGGTGTCCAGCAGCGACCCCAACGCGGCTGAATGCCGCCCCCACCACTGCCAGAACGCGTCGATCCGCTGTGCCTCGTCCATGACCCGAGCCTAGGGCGAGTCGTCAGCCCGCGTAGCTGTAGACCAGCACCGAGTACGGGGCGATGGTGAGCGTGGCGCTGGCGCCGAACCCGTCCTGGCCCTCGTCGTTGCTGTGCAGGTCGCCCGACGGGTGGTCGCCGAAGTCGTCGGAGTACAGGGTGGCATCGGAATTGAGCTTCAACTCCCACCTGCCGCCGGACGGCAGCCCGATGCGGTAGTCGTCGCGCACCTCGCCAGAGAAGTTCGCCACCACCACGACGTCGTCGCCGATGCCGTGGTCGTACCAGCGCTGGAACGCGATGACCTTCGCGTCATCATTGCGATGGAAGACGTTGACGCCCTGACCCTGCAGCCCCTGCGACTCGCCGAACAGGTTGCGCCGCAGCGTGATGAGGTCGGCGTAGAGCTGCACGATGCCGTGATGCTCCCGCTTCAGATGCCAGTCGAGCGGCACGTCGTCGCGGAACCAGTCGCCCTGGAGGAACTCCTGGCCCTGGAACAGCATGGGGATGCCCGGCGCGGTCATCACGAGCGCGGCGCCCAGCGTCGAGCGCTTCTGCGCGAACCAGCCCTGCTGGTCGCCGGGCTGGACCTCCGCCACGACCCTCGCCTTGCCGTTGGCCACCTCGTCGTGCGACTCGGTGTAGACCACCCGGCGGAACGCGTCGCCGTCGTAGTTGAAGGTGAGCGCGTCGGCGATGGCGTCGATGCTGCGGTGCGCGTCGTCATATTCCTGCAGCGCCTTGCGCACCGGGTGCACGAAGTTGGGGTCCCACTGCGCGTGGTAGCCCGCGCCGTCGTGGTCCAGGCCGGTGACCAGCGGGTTGGAGTGCATGTCCTCCGCGATGAGCAGCGCCTTCGGGAACTGGGTGCGGATGTCGCGGTTGATCCAGGACTGCAGGGTCCAGCCGTCGATGATGTCGAAGCCCGTGGCGTCCACGGAGCGCATGTACGGCGTCATGTCGTAGCGCAGCCCGTCGACGCGGTACTCGCGCAGCCACATCAGCGCGTTGTCGTGGATGAAGCGACGCACCTCGGCCCGGCCGTAATCCGGGCGGGTGTCGCCCCACGGGGTGCTGGAGCGGTGGTCGTTGTAGAAGTAGATACCGCCCTTGTCGTTCTCCTGCCACCCGTCGAACTGCCACAGGTCCAGATCTGACGGGCCGAAGTGGTTGTAGACGACGTCCTGGATCACGGCCAGGCCCATGCGGTGCGCCTGCTTCACGAACTCGCGGTAGGCGCGCGGGCCGCCGTAGGTGGATTCGACGGCGAAGATGTGGGCGGGGTTGTAGCCCCAGGAGAGGTCGCCGGCGAACTCGGCGATGGGCATGAGCTGGATGGCGTTGCAGCCCAGGTCCAGGACGTGCTGGAGCTTCTCGGCCATCATCGTGAAGCTGCCGGTGTCGTCGCTCTTGGTGAAGAAGGAACCGACGTGGGCCTCGTAGATGACGATCTCGTTGTGCGCCGGAGGCTCGAAGCTGTCGTCCTCCCAGTCGAAATCGAGGGGGTCGACGATGACGGTGTTGCCGACGGAGTTCGTCACCTCGCGGGCGTAGGGGTCGTTGCGGTGGAGTTCGAGACTGCCGTTGGTGAGGAAGTACTTGTACTCCTGCCCGGCTTCGGCTCCCTCGACGTAGCCGTACCAGTAGCCCTCGTCGTTCTCACGGGTGAGGGGATGTGCCGTGGTGTCCCAGCCGTTGAAGTCGCCGGTGACGCTGACGCTGTCGGCGTTCGGCGCCCACACCCGGAAGCCGATGCCACCCTCGGCGACGATCGCGCCCATACCCTCTAGAACCACGATGGCCCCCTTTCTGATCTCGCCTCAGAGTAGGGGATGTGTCCAAGCGTGCGCTGGGAGTGGAGGGTGGCTCAGAACAGCACGAGCAGCAACGCCCATGCCGACGCCACGATCTCGACGACGCCGATCTGCCCCGGCGAGCGACGCTGCCGCGGCAGCCACCAGGCGCGCACGATGAGGGCCGCGGCCCACACCGGCCAGCCCCAGCCGAGCCAGCCGACGATGGCCGCCGCCAGCACCAGCGCGCCGAGCGCCACGTGGTAGAACAGCGACCGCTTCGCCGAGCGGGGGTCGTTGCGCTCCCGGATGAGTGCCTTCACGTGCAGCACCGTGCCCACGAAGTAGGCCGTGATGGCCACCATGACGGCGACCTCGTCAGCCCGGACGAAGTCCACCCCCGCGGTGCTGCGCAGCACCGCCATCAGGCCGCAGGAGGCGACGATCGTGAGCACCCCGGAGAGCACGGTGCGCTCCCGTTTGGAGGCAGCCAACCACAGCGCGCTGCCGAGCAGGACGGCGTACACCGGCGCCCAGAGCAGCAGCGACCAGCCCCGGAACCACAAGGTGACAAGGCCCGCGACGACCGCGATGGCGCCGTAGACGGCCACGGCGGGATAGTACGAGGGGCGGCGGCGCGGCGCGGCCTTCAGCGCCAGCGTGAGTGCGTGGTAGGCGAAGTACCCGATCAGCCAGGTGACACCCAGCGCGGCGTCGCCACCGTCGAGGGAGCGGTAGGGGGCCACCAGGATCAGCCCGGCGAGGAACGGGACGATGATCATCGCCCAGGCGCCGTGCTGGTTGGTCATCCACCCCTTTGACGCTCGCTTGGCCATGACCCCAACCTATCGACCCCCACGCGGGCGTCGAGCGGAGGGGTGTGCCTACTCGGCCAGGCCGTACAGGCGGTCGCCGGCGTCACCCAGGCCGGGCACGATGTAGCCGGCCTCGTTGAGGCGCTCGTCCAGCGAGGCGACCACGACGCGGCACGGCACCTGCAGGTCGCCCAGGAGGTGCTGCAGCTTCTCCACGCCCTCGGGCGCGGCGGTGAGGCAGATGGCGGTGATGTCGTCCGCTCCGCGGTCCACCAGGTACTGGATGGCGCCGCCGAGTGAGCCGCCGGTTGCGAGCATCGGGTCCAGGACGTAGCACTGCCTGCCGGACAGGTCCTGCGGGAGGCGCTCCGCGTAGGTCATGGGCTGCAGGGTCTTCTCGTCGCGGATCATGCCGAGGAAGCCCACCTCCGCGGTGGGCACGAGGCGCAGCATGCCGTCGAGCATGCCGAGCCCGGCGCGCAGGATGGGCACCACCAGCGGTGCCGGCTGCGCCAGCTTCACGCCGGTGGTGGGGGCGACGGGGGTCTCGATCTGCACCTCATGGACGCGCACCCCGCGGGTCGCCTCGTAGGCGAGCAGAGTGACGAGCTCCTCCACCAGCAACCGGAAGACCGGCTGCGGAGTGTTCTTGTCCCGCAGGACCGTGAGCTTGTGATGGACGAGCGGGTGTTCGACGACGTGTAGTTCCACGGGACCAACCTTCGCACATCCGGGCACTTCCGCGTAGCGGGTTGCCCCCCGCGCTGTCTCATTCCGGGGAAGCGTGCAAGGATGGGCGAGGCACCTGGGTTCGTCGGAAGGAGTGGGTTGTGGACGTGTTCGATGAGGATGCGGAGCCGTTCGACTTGAAGAACGACGTCGAGGAAACAGACGACGCTGATCTGGACGATTTCGACGACGACGGTGACGACCTCGAGGACGCCACCGAGGACGACGTCGACCTTGTGGTCGCGCTCTACCGTGAAGACGGTAAGGCCACTGCGGTGCCCATGGATTACGACCTCGCCAACGACTTCGACGAGCTCATCCGTCAGCTGAGCCGCCTCCCAGGCGACTCCGGCGCCGACGGCTGGGTCTCCGTGGCCGGCGAGTTCTTCGTGTTGTGCCGCGTGCGCGGCCGCACCGTCGAGGTGCTGCTGTCCGACGCGACGGCCGCCAACGACTGGCCCCTGGCCCGCGACGTGGTCGACTACCTCGGCGAGGACGTGCCGGACGAGGACGACGACTCCTTCCCGTTGGGCGACCTCGAGATCTACGCAGCCAGCGGTCTGCGCGGCTTCGAGATGGAGGCCATCGCCACGGATTACGACGAGGACTCCGACGTCCTCCTCGGCGTCATCGCGAAGAAGCTGAAGATCGGCGCGGAGTTCGAGCGCGCCGTCGAGTCCTTCGACGACTGACCGACGCCGTGGGCACGCGCTGGCATGACGCGATGCGTCGCGCGCTGGCCGAGGCGTCGGCCGCCGAAGCGCACGGCGACGTGCCCATCGGCGCCGTCGTCCTGAACCCGGCGGGCGAGGTCATCGCCGCCGCCGGGAACGAACGGGAACTCACTGGGGACCCCACCGCGCATGCGGAGGTCGTCGCCATCCGCCGCGCCGCGCAGGCGGTGGGGGAGTGGCGGCTCACGGACTGCACGCTCGTGGTCACCCTGGAGCCCTGCACCATGTGCGCCGGGGCCATCGTCGCCTCCCGGATCGGGCACCTCGTGTTCGGCGCGTTCGACGAGAAGGCCGGCGCCGTCTCGTCGCTGTGGGACGTGGTGCGCGACCCCCGGCTCAACCACCGCCCGACGGTGACCTCGCGGGTGCTGGAAACCGAATGCGCCGCCATTCTTGAGCGGTTCTTCGCCGCCAAGCGCTAGGGGAACCCACCTGTCCGGTCATGACAGCTGAGCGCCTGAACCAGGTCAGTCGAGGATGGAGATGCCGCCGCGCAGATCCGGCTGCGCCTTGCGGAACACGATGGCCACCACGAGCGCCAGCACGCCGGCCCCGGCGGCGATGAACAGCGCGCCGGGCGCCCCCACCGCGTCGATCGCCACGCCGGCGACGGCGGCGCACACAGAGGTGCCCAGCAACTGGCCGGTGCCGATCCAGCCGTAGGCCTCCGCGGTGTCGGCGAACGGCACGCTGCCGGCGATGACCGAGGACACCGCCGCCAGCGCCGGCGCGATGCCCACGCCCGCGATGAACAAGGCGGCGGTCAGGCCCCAGAAGCCGGTCAGGATCGCGGCCAACACCAGGCCGACCACCATGATCATCGTGCGCAGGGCCAGCGACCAGCGCGAGATGGGCCGGTTGCCCGCCGCGAGCCCGCCGATGAGCGACCCGAACGACGTGATGCCCAGCACGATGCCGGCGAGGATCGAGCCCTCGTCGAAGCTGGCCACGACACCCACCTCGACGGCGGCGAAGGCACCCAGGAACAGCGCCGAGGTGACCATCATGAGGATCACCGACGGGTTCTGGAGCACGCGGCCCAGCTTGCGGTCGGTCAGCGGGATCTTCATGGTGCGCACCGCCGGGGCCAGCATGAAGGCGAGGCCGCCGACGATCTGTACGGCCACCACGATGAGCAGCGCCACGGTGGTGTCGAACGCGGCCACCAGCATGGTGATGGACACCGGGCCGATGACCCAGATGACCTCCTGCAGCGCGGCGTCGAAGCTGAAGAGCGTCGTGAGGAGGGGGCGCGGGGTCACCCGCGGGTACAGGGTGCGGACCGCAGGGATCACGGGCGGGACGGTGCCGCCGCCCAGGGCGCCCAGCACGATGAGCCAGAACAGGGGGAGGGTGGGGAACAGTGCGAGCGCGGAGAAGGCGGTGACCGACAGGAGGGTGCACACCAGCAGCACCCGGAAGGTGCCGAACCGGCTCAGCAGCCGCGACACCGGCGGCCCGGCCACAGCCATGGCCGCCGAGAACGCGCCGAGCACCAGGCCCGCGGCGGTGTACGTGCCCTGGGCCCGCTCCACGTGCATGAGGATCCCCAGCGTGTACATCCCCGCCGGGAACCGGGCGGCCAGCTGGGCCGCCAAGATGAGCGGGAGTCCCGGGACACGGAGGAGGGCCGAGATTTCACGCACCGGCCTACTGTACGCGCCGGGCGCGGGTGGCTGGCAAACCACGATTGGTGATCACCGGTGGGAATCACTACACTGGTCTGCGGTGATGTGTCTGAGCGGCCGAAAGAGCTCGCCTCGAAAGCGAGAGTAGGGCAACCTACCGGGGGTTCAAATCCCTCCATCACCGCCGACGAACCCCCGGAAGAGATTCCGGGGGTTCAATGTTTCTGTGGGCCCCGGAGCCGAGGCTACGGGCGTGCGTGCGACGGGCTCAGCTCTCCGTCGTCGGCGAGGGGGACGGGGACGCAGACGCCGACTCGTCCGTGGCCACCGGCGGCCTGCAGATCGAACCACCCGCGGACGACACCTGGTAGATGATCTGCTCCGTGGGCGCGTAGCCCTGCCAGGCGGTGCCGACCAGCACGTCGAGGGTGCCGTCGATGCGGTCGTCGTACTCGATCTTCGGGTCGATGAAGTTCGACATCAGCAGCCGCATGGCGGGGTACTGATCCTTGTTGCCGCGGATCACCGTCTCCTTGATGGTCTCCTCGGTGTCGTCGACGCTCACCACGTTGTACCCACCGTCGGTCAGTTGCGTGCCGATCCGACGCGCCAGCCCGGTGGTGAAGCCGCCGTTGTACACGTGCACGAACACCATGGTGGGGTTGACGAACTCCGTGGCTTCAGTGACGCACGGCGTGGGCGGTGTCGTCGGCAGCGGCGCGGTGAGTTCGCGCCAACCCCACAGGAAACCCCACCCGAGAAAGCCCAGCAGGCCCAGCAGAATCACCGGGGTGGCTATCAGGCGGAAGATGCGCACTTGTTTACATTCGCTTTCGTCGAGGAGTTTCCCTGGTGGGAGATTACTTCAACTCGAGGACCCTGGCGTGCATTGTCTGCCGTTGCTGGAGCGCGGCGCGCAGCGCCCGGTGCAGCCCGTCCTCCAGGTAGAGCTCGCCGCGGTAGGACACGACGTGCGCGAAGAGGTCGCCGTAGAAGGTGGAATCCTCCTCCAGCAGCGCCTCCAGATCCAGGGTGCGCTTGGTGGTCACGAGTTCGTCGAGGCGCACCTGATGGGGCGCGATCGCGATCCACTGCTTCTGGGTGTACCCGTGGTCCGGGTAGGGGCGGGAATCGCCGACTCGCTTGAAGATCACGCCGCCAGCCTACCCAACCCGCCCGCCGCCCGGAGCCCGCGGCGCCCAGAGGTGCCCCCGTACTGCGTGAACACGCCCCTTCGACGGGGGTCTGTGGGACGATGCGGACGTGAACGATGCAGCACCGACTGACCAGATCAGGGCCGGCTACACCTTCGAGGCACCCGCAGCGACGCTGGGCGTCCTCGTCGACGGAGAGCCCGCCGTCGACGTGCCCATCCGCATCCCCCTGTCGATGTTCAACAGGCACGGCCTGGTGGCCGGGGCCACCGGCACGGGCAAGACCAAGACCCTGCAGGTGATGGCCGAGGCGCTGTCGGTGGCCGGTGTACCCGTCTTCGCCGCGGACATCAAGGGCGACCTCAGCGGCATGGCCTCGCCGGGCGAATCGAACGAGAAGATCCTCGCGCGCACGCAGAAGCAGGGCCAGCCCTGGCAGCCGACGGCGTTCCCCGCCGAGTTCTACGCCCTGGGCGGGCAGGGCATCGGAGTGCCGGTGCGGGCGGCGGTGTCGTCGTTCGGGCCCATCCTCCTGTCCAAGGTGCTGGGCCTCAACCAGGTGCAGGAATCCTCGCTGGGGCTGGTGTTCCACTACGCCGACAAGAACGGCCTGCTGCTCCTCGACCTCAAGGACCTCGTCGGCCTGCTCAAATGGCTCACCTCGGATGAGGGCAAGCCGGAGCTGAAGGGCATCGGCGGGGTGTCGACGGCCACCGCCGGCGTGATCCTCCGCTCGCTCGTGACCCTTTCGGACCAGGGTGGCGACGTCTTCTTCGGCGAGCCCGAGTTCGAGCCCTCGGAGCTGCTGCGGGTGGCGCCGGACGGCCGCGGCGTGGTGTCGCTGCTGGAACTGCCGCAACTCGCCACGCAGCCCGCGCTGTTCTCCACGTTCCTGATGTGGCTGCTGGCAGACCTGTTCACCTCGCTGCCCGAGGTCGGCGACCTCGACAAGCCCAAGCTGGTGTTCTTCTTCGACGAGGCCCACCTGCTCTTCAACGACGCGTCGAAGGCGTTCCTCCAGGCCATCACGCAGACCGTCCGGCTGATCCGCTCCAAGGGCATCGGCGTGTTCTTCGTCACGCAGACCCCCAAGGACGTGCCCGACGACGTGCTGGCCCAGCTCGGTTCGCGCGTCCAGCACCAGCTCAGGGCCCACACGCCCAACGATGCGAAGGCGCTCAAGGCCACCGTCGACACCTACCCGCACTCCCACTACGACCTCGAGCAGGTGCTGCAGCAGTTGGGCATCGGCGAGGCCGTCGTGACCGTGATGAGCGAGAAGGGCGCGCCCACCCCGGTGGCCTGGACGCGGATCTGGGCGCCGGCCTCCTCGATGTCGCCAACGCCCGAGGCCCAGTTGCGGGCCTCGGTGGAGGCGTCGCCCCTGTTCGCGCGGTACGGCCAGGCGGTGGACAGGGAATCGGCCTACGAGATCCTGACCCGCCGGCTCGAGGCCGGCTCGGCGCAGGCCGAGGCCGAACGGCTCGAGGCGGAGCGGGCGGAGGCCGAGGCCGCCGCGCAGAAGGAGCACGAGCGCACCCAGCAGGAGTGGGAGAAGCAGCAGCGCGAGAACGAGCGCGAGCTGGCCCGGCTGGAGCGCGAACGCAAGCAGGCGGAGGCCGAGCGGCGCCGCTACGAGCGGGAGAACCCGTCGCTGATCGAGCAGGTCACGAAGTCGCCGGTGTTCAAGGACGTCATGCGCACGGCCGGCCGCGAGATCGTGCGCAGCATCTTCGGCACCGGCCGCAGGGGGCGGTAGCGCTCAGTCGACGGTGTAGGTGGGGATCTCCGGATCCTCGCGCACGGCGTCCGACAACGCCTGCAGCTCCTCGGCCAGCGCCTGCGCGCCCAGGTCGCCGCTGAGGAACTGCCCCCAGAGGCGGTTGTAGTCCTCGGACAGGCCATAGTGGGACACGAAGCGCCACGAGTACACGTCCTCCCCGGCATCTGCCAGGAGGCGGGTCTGCGCGGCCAACGCCGTCGACTCCAGGTCTGCCGGCACCGTGGTGCGCACGACCGTGGGCACCAGGTTGTTCCGTGCGAACGACTCCGCGGCCTCCCTCGACAGCAGCGTCCGCAGGAGCTCCTGTCCGCCGGCCGGGTTCGCTGAGTTCTTCGGCACGATGAACTGCTCGATCGATTGCGCGTGCGCGGCTGACCAGGGCAGCGTCGGCGCGGCCGTGAGCGCGGGCACCGGGGCCACCGTCATCTCGAAGCCCTGCGAAGTGCGGCCGTCCATCTCCCTGGCGATCCAGGACCCCGACGGGTAGAACAGGGCCTTCTGGTACTGCGACCACTCGGCCTGGGCGTCCACGTACGCCCCGCCGTAGCGCACGAAGCCCGCGGCCACGCACTCCGCCAGCGACTGCAGCACGCCTGTGACTGCGGGGTGGTACCAGCCCTCGGGCTCCAGGTTGTCGAGCGCGCGGCGCACGTCGTGGCCGCCCTCCTTGATGGCCGACGAGATGGCCAGCTCGGCGTAGTAGCCGGCGGCGTCGTCGCCCCACACGAACAGGTCCTGACCCAACTCGCGGGCCCGCTCGCCGAGCTCCAACAGCTCGTCCCAGGCGGTGGGCACTGCCCAGCCCTGGGCCGCGAAGTGGCTGGCGGAGTGCCAGAGTCCGTAGACGCTCAGCGCGTAATCCAGCGCCACGTGGCGGCCGTTGAACGTGCCGGCCTGCACCACGCCGCCATACAGCGTCTCCTCGATGGGGACGCCCTCCAGGTTGAGGGACGACATCAGGTCGTCGAGCGGAAGGAGTTCGTCGACGATGTCCGCGACGGCGAGCTGGTGGCTGCCTGAGTTGTCGACGAGGTCCGGCGGGGTGGCGCCGTCGGCGAACAGGGGCGCCACGTCTGCGGTGATGTCGCTACTCGCGGCCACCTGGACCCGCAGGCCCCCATAGGTCTTCCGCATGGCGGTGGCGGCGTCGCGCACGTAGCCGACGCCGAACGCGCCGTCGAAGATGACGGCCTTGACGCTGCTGGGCACCGTGAGCCCGAACGGATGGGTGACCGTGGGGCTGGGCTCCGGCGTGGAGGCGGGGCTCCCCGTCCGGCTCTCGCCCGGGGGCGCCGGCGGCTGGGTGCTGACGCACGCCGTCAGCGGCACGACGGCGGCCGCGGCCAGGAAGTGTCGTCGCCCCAGAATGGTCATGCAGGAACTCTAGCCCCGGGTCCGCAGGGAGCACCCTTCGGCCTGCCCGGCGCCCAGCGCCGGGACGGGGGCCGAGGGGGGGTCAGCGACCGGTGCCCGCGTAGACCGTGGCCTCGTCCGAGCCGTCGAGCCCGAAGGCGCTGTGGGCGGCGCGCACGGCGTCGTCGACATCATCGGCACCGACGATCACCGAGATGCGGATCTCCGAGGTGGAGATCATCTGCAGGTTCACGTCCGCCTTGGCCAGCGCGTCGAAGAACGTGGCGGAGACCCCCGGGTGCGAGCGCATGCCCACGCCCACCACCGAGACCTTGCCGATCTGGTCGTCGTAGAGCACCTCCTCGAAGCCCACCTCGTCCTTGATGGCGTCGAGCGCGGCGATGGCCTTGGCGCCCAGGTCCATGGGGAGGGTGAACGAGATGTCCGTGGCGGCGTCCGACAGGCGCGAGATGTTCTGCACGATCATGTCGATGTTGATATCGGCCTGGGCGATCGCGCGGAAGATGCTGGCGGCTTCGCCCACCCGGTCCGGCACGTTGACGATGGTGATCTTGGCTTCGGTGCGGTCGTGGGCGACACCGGTGATGATGGCTTCTTCCATGGCTCCGTCTTTCGTGATCTGATCCTGGCTCTTGACCCAGGTGCCGGGCTTGTCGGTGAACGAGGAACGCACGTGCACGGGCACGCCCTCGCGGCGCGCGTACTCGACGCAGCGCAGGTGCAGGATCTTGGCGCCGCTGGCGGCCATCTCCATCATGTCCTCGTAGCCGATCTCGCTGATCTGGCGGGCGGACTTCACGATGCGCGGATCCGCCGTGTAGACGCCGTCCACATCCGAATAGATCTCGCAGTAGTCGGCGCCCAGCGCGGAGGCGAGCGCGACGGCGGTGGTGTCCGACGCGCCGCGGCCGAGCGTCGTCACGTCCTTGGTGGTCTGGGCGACGCCCTGGAAGCCGGCGACGATCACGACGCTGCCCTCTTCGAGCGACTTCACGACGCGGCCCGGAGTGATGTCGATGATGCGCGCGTTTCCGTGCGTGGGGGTGGTAAGGATGCCGGCCTGTGATCCGGTGTAGGACACCGCCTCCACACCGAGGTCCGACAGCGCCATCGCCAGCAGCGCGGCGGACTGCCGCTCGCCGGTGGTCAGCAGCATGTCGAGCTCGCGTGACTTGGGGCTGGGGGAGACCTGCAGCGCCAGGTCCATCAACTCGTCGGTGGTGTCACCCATGGCGGAGATGACGATGATGACGTCGTGCCCCTCGCCGCGGGTGCGCGCGATGCGGCGGGCGACGCGCTTGATGGACTCCGCGTCCTGAACCGAACTGCCGCCGAACTTCTGAACGATGCGACCCATGTGTAAGAACCTCCTGAGGACCGCGTATCAGGATAGTTCGCCCGGGGCCTGGATGCGAGGGTCGTCCGCCGCGCACCGGTCGCGCGTTGCTGCCGTCGCTCAGAGCTGGCACTCACCACCCACACGTGCAGCGCTCAGTCCGCGGGAGTTGAGCACGTCAGGTCTGGGCTGTTGGGTGCTTGCGCTGGGCGGGGCAGCCAGCGCGAGGGGGTGGGCAGCGGGTCGCCGTTGCTCGCTGACGTGCGCGCCAGCGCTGGGGGCAGTCCCGGCGCGTGGAATCAGGCTGAGCATTGAACGAGCAGGCGGTCGTTCATTGCTGGGTTTATCCCTGTGGACGGCGCCAAATCCAGCATTGAACGAGGAGGTCGTGGTTCATTGCTGGGTTCAGCCCTGTGGACGACGCCGAATCAAGATTCGGGTCGCCAGGGCGACCCCCGCACCCGCCCCGACGGCGCCCGGCCCCAGCGGGTAATGTCGGGCCCGTGACCGCGCTCCCGATCCTCACCGCAGAAGAACAGCGCGTGCTGGGGTGCCTCCTCGAGAAGGAGATCACCGTCCCGGCCAGCTATCCGCTGACGCTCAACGCCCTGCGCACCGCCTGCAACCAGTCCAGCAGCCGCGAGCCCGTCGTCGACTACGACGAGCGCACCGTCCAGGACGCCGTGCGCTCCCTGAAGGACCGGGGGCTGGCCCGCATCACGTGGCTGGACTACGGCAAGCGCACCCTGAAGTACTCGCAGAGCGCCGTCGAGGCCCTGGCGCTGCCCGACGACGAGCGCGCCCTGCTGACCGTGCTGCTGCTCCGCGGCCCCCAGGCGCCGGGGGAGCTCAAGGCCCGCACCGACAGGCTGCACCGCTTCGCCGACAGGGAAGCGGTGGAAGCCGTCCTGCAGCGCATGGCGCAGCGCGAACAGCCGCTGGTGCGGCAGCTCGAGCGCAAGGCCGGCCACCAGGACCACCGCTGGCTCCACCTCCTGGGCGACATCCCGCCCGAGGTCGGCCCTGAGGCCGCCGTGGACCGCGAGCAGATCCTGGCGGAGGGGGTCGACGCCCGTGACGGGGCCATGGTCGTGGCCTACGAGGCGCTGGCAGACCTCGAGCCGGACCCGATGTCGCCCACGGCGTTCGAGGACTGGTTCATTGCGCACGTGGCCGAACTCTCAGGCCCGCACCAGACCGCCGACATCGGCTGCGGCCTGGGCGACACCACGCTCCTCCTCGCGGAGGCCGGCGCGCTGCCCACCGGTTTCGACCTCGCGCCGCGCATGATCGAGGTGGCCCGCGAGCGCAACCTCGACGTCGAGTTCGAGGTGGGCGACTTCCGCCGCCTCCTGCGGCCGGGCAACGACGCGGGCTGGGGCGCCATCCTGGCCTGGTACTCCTTCATCCACCTCGCGCCCAGCGAACTCGCGGCCACCCTCAGGCACCTCGCCCAGACCCTGCTGCCCGACGGCGTGCTTGCGCTGGCGGTCTACGTCGGTAACGCCGTCGAACCGGTGACGCAGTGGGACGGCGAAGAGGTGGCGGTGCCGCTGGTGCTGCACGACCCCGCCGAGATCCGCCGCGCGATGTCCGCGGCGGGCCTGGAATCCGAGTCGTACCTCGTCAGCGGCGGAGCGGAGCGGGACCGGCTCTATCTCATCGGCCGGCGCAGAGCCTAGTCAAACACCCACCACACAATTATCGAGAGGACTACCCTTCTGCCATGGATACGGTTCGCTGGGGCATCGTCGGCACGGGAGCTATCGCACACGGGGTGGCTGGAGACTTCCAGTTCGTCCCCGGTGCGGAACTGACCGCCGTCGCGTCACGCACCACCGCCACGGCCCAGGCGTTCGCCGCCAAGCACGGCATCCCCAAGGCCTTCGGCTCCTACGCCGAGATGCTGCACTCCGATGACGTCGATGTCGTCTACATCGCCACGCCGCACCCCCAGCACCGCGACGTCGCCCTCATGGCCATCGCCAACGGCAAGGCCGTCCTCGTCGAGAAGGCCTTCACCGCCACGCTCTCCGGCGCCCGCGACATCGTCAGGGCGGCCCGCCAGCAGGGGGTGTTCGCCATGGAGGCCATGTGGACCCGCTTCCTGCCGGTGGTCGAGGCCGCCCGCGAGGTGGTGGCGTGGGGCCGCATCGGCGATGTCGTCTCGGTGCAGGGCGACCTCTACGCGTACCGCGAGTTCCAGCCAGACCACCGTCTCTTCGCCAAGGAGCTGGGCGGCGGCGCCATTCTCGACCTGGGCGTCTACGTCGTCAACTTCGCCCAGGCGTTCCTCGGCAACGTCAAGTCCGTGGATTGCATGACGCGCCTGTACCCCACGGGCGTGGAACGGGCCGCGAGTATCAGCCTCGCGCACACCGGGGGCGGGTTGTCGTCGCTGGCGGTCGGGTTCGATGGCCACGGCCCGGCCCGGATGGTCATCATCGGCACCAAGGGCTGGATAGAGGTGGAGCCGCGGTTCCACCATCCGTCGATGATCACGATCCACCGCAACGGCGTCCTGCCCCGCATCATCGAGGCCATGCCCATCGGCCGCGGCTACAGCCACGAGTTCGCCGAGGTCACGGAGCGGATCAGGGAGGGCTGCACGGAGTCGCCGACGATGCCGCTGGACGACACGTTGGAAGTGATGCGGGTGCTGGAATCGTGCCTGCGTCAGGCAGGGATCTCCCACCGCGACGCCAACCTGGCGCTCATCTGAACCGCTCTTGGACTGACAAAGTCGTCAGGTGCCAGGAGGTGGGTCGCCCCACCAAGGCCACCCCGATGCCGGCGATACCGGCCCGGAGTATTAACCTGAGGTTGAGGTCGTAAGACATTAGATTTACGGTTTGACTGCACCCTTCGCGTCCACCTTGTGTACCGTCACAGGCGGCACTCGTCGTCGAGCGACCCCTCCCCGTAGGTAAATCTTGTTCGCAGAAGGATCTTCCCCAGTGCGCCTGCATGCTCTTTTGTCCTCTGCTTTGGGGGCTGTGCTCATCCTCTCCGGGATGGGTTTGCAGTCTTCCCGGGCGGCCACCGCGATAGACATCTCCAACATCGAATCCGTCCGCGCTGCCTATCAGCAGCAGCTCAAGCCGGCCTTGGCCGTGCAGCAGGACTGGACCGGGAACCTCGACACCTGCGCGGCGGGTGCCCCCAGCGCCGCCGCCCAGAAGGCCACGCTCGACGCCGTAAACTACTTCCGCGCCATGGGTGGCCTCGCCGCGGTGAAGTTCGACGCCGCGCTGTCCGCCAAGGCGCAACAGGCGGCCCTCATCATGAGCGCCAACAAGCGGCTCGACCATTACCCGACGGATTCCTGGCGCTGCATCAGCGCCCAGGGCAAGGAGGCCGCCGGCCGCTCGAACCTCGCGCTCGGCGCGGTGCGCTCCGGCTCCGGCGCGGGCGCCATCGCGCTGTACATGTCTGAGCCTGGCGCGTCGAACACGGCCGTGGGCCACCGTCGCTGGGTGATGCGCCCGCACACGACGACCATGGGCAGCGGCTCGACCACCAACTCCAACGCCCTCTGGGTCATCAACACCCCCAACGACAACCGCTCCAACCCGGACCCCACCTGGATCCCCTGGCCCACGGCCGGTTACTTCCCCACGCAGATCCAGCCCAACGGGCGCTGGTCGCTGACCGGCAACTCCTCGACGAAGTTCGACAACGCCAAGGTGAGCGTGTCCGGGCCGAACGGCCCCGTGCAGGTCACCAAGCAGCCGCTGGCCGGCGGCATGGGCAACCCCACGCTGGTCTTCGAGCTGGGTCTGCTGCCGAAGCCGGTGGGTGCCGCGGTGCACACCTACACGGTCACCGTCAGTGGCATCGTCCGCAACGGCGCCACGGTGAGTCACTCCTACGGCGTGAAGCTCTTCGACGCCGACGCCCCCGCCGCAGGGCAGCCCGCCCCACCGAGC
>NZ_PQFE01000019.1:0-51338 GCF_022342445.1 Tessaracoccus sp. ZS01
CGCATGGGCGACAAGCTGCTAGACGCAATCGTGATCAACACCGGGCCAAACGCCTACCGGCGTCCCGACGGCATCGCTGTGCTCCCCCTCGGACTCCTCGCGCCGTGACTGGCCGACATCCGACTCTCTGCCGCACGCCGGACGTGTCTGGGCATCTCGTACATAGCGCGGGCTGAAAGGTGCCGTCTGACCGCGCAGTGCTTGACCGTGGTACTGCCCGCGGTACCATAGAGGTGTGGCGACCGTGGAAAAGCTCGTAGCAGCAATGCGAAAGAATCCACAGAACTGCGCTATGACGACCTCCATAAGGTCTGTGAACACTACTTCGGTCCGCCCCGTAGAACCGGTGGATCACGCGGTGTTCAAACCCCCTGGCCTGGCGACCCGCGAGTAAACATCCAGAACAGCAACGGTCAGGGCAAGTCGTATCAGGTGCGACAGGTGATGGCTGCTATCGACAAGAAGGAGGCAAAGTGATGTCTCAGACCCCAACTGTGGACGCGTCCCTTTACACCTACCGCGTGACGTGGTCGGTCGAAGATCACGAGTTCGTCGCCAGTTGTGCGGAGTTCCCCTCGCTGTCATGGCTCGCTGACTCTCAATTGGCCGCCCTGCAGGGCTTGGTTGATCTGGTTGCCGAGACCGTGTCCGATCTCGCAGCGGAGGGTGAAGTCATCCCCGAACCTCTGGCGAAGCGGAACTACTCGGGCAAGTTCAATCTCCGGGTCGGGGAGGGTCTGCACCGTAGGCTCGCGATCCAAGCGGCTGAGGAGCACCTCAGCCTCAACCAGTATCTCGTCCGGCGTCTCTCTGAGGCGAGCTGAGCCACCTCCGCGACATCCGCAACTGCCGCTCCTGGTGTGGTCTGGAGGGTGAAGATCGACGCCATCGGCTTGAAGGTGGCACTGCCCGCGACCGACCACGTCACTCGGTCGAGCTTCCCCGCTTCTGGCCATCCTTGGTTGAGCGTACGTCATGACGTACGCTTGGGGCGGAGGTGGTTTCCATGACTGCTGTGAGCGCAACGTCTGCCCGAGCGAATCTGTACCGGTTGATCGATCAGGTCAACGAGGAGTCCGAGCCGTTGACCATCACCGGGCAGCGTGGCAATGCTGTGCTTGTCGGTGAGGAGGACTGGCTGGCCATTCAGGAGACGCTGTTCCTGGAGTCGGTGCCTGGGTTGGCTGAGTCGATCCGTCGTGCCCGCGCGGAGGGTGTCGATGCGGGCTCGACTGAGCTGGACTGGTGAGTCCCTGGACTCTGGTGTATTCGCGCCAGGCCCAGAAGGACGCCAAGAAGCTGGCCTCCTCGGGGCTGAAGACGAAGGCGCAGCACCTGCTGGAGGTCCTGGCTCAGGATCCGTTCACCACTCCACCTAAGTACGAGAAGTTGGTCGGCGACCTCGTGGGCTGCTACTCGAGACGCATCAATATCCAGCACCGACTTGTCTATGAGGTGCTCCCTGAGCGACACGTCGTCCATATCCTGAGGATGTAGACGCACTACGAGTAGAACTTCACCGACGGACGCTCATGCCGCAGCCAGTTCGAAGATGATGCCTCTGGCGTTGTGGTCGGGGTGAGCGCAGCATCATGTATGACCAGTCTTGAGCCCATCTTGTTCCCTGTCCTCCTCGATGCTGCGACCGATCCTCTGGTGAGGGCAGTCGCCGCCTACCTCGCCCGCTACCGTGGGCAGAGCCGCGTCCACACCGAGTCTGACCTGCGTAGCTTCCTGGTGTGGTGCCGAGAACGGGGTGTCGACCCCCTGCAGGCGAGCCGCGCCCAGGCCGAGTTGTACGTGCGCTGGATGCAAGAAGTCCGTCACTTCCAGCCCTCGACCGTGAGCCGTCGTGTCTCTGTGATGGCGGGCTTCTACCGCACCTGCGTCATTGACCAAGTGATCGCTGCCTCACCGGCGGACTATGTGCGGCGCCCGAACGTGTCGGCTGAGTCCCCGACCCTGGGCTTGTCCCATCTCCAGTTCGAAGCCTTGTTGACCGCGGCGAGGTCGTCTGCGAATGTCAACGACTTCGCGCTGGTCACGATGCTGGGGTTGCTGGGGTTGCGGATCTTCGAAGCATGCGGCGCCAACATCGAGGACCTGGGAGAGGAGCATGGCCATCGCGTGCTGAAGGTCCACGGTAAAGGCGGCAAAGTCGTCCTGACACCCTTGCCGCCTTCGGTCCAGCGCGCGATCGAGCGAGCCGTGGCAGGCCGGGCTGAGGGCCCGGTTCTGCGCAATCTTCGGGGGGTGAGGATGGAACGGCACGCGGCCACCCGCCGGCTGAAGCGCCTCGCCGACACTGCTGGTGTCCGCCTGCCGTGGATGCATCCACACATGATGCGGCACACGTTCGTCACCACGATGCTGGAAGCCGGCGTGGACCTGCGTGACGTCCAGATCGCTGCCCGACACGCCGATCCGAGGACGACGATGCGCTACGACCGGGCACGTAAGAACCTCGACCGGCACCCTAACTACATCCTCGCCGCCTACATGGCCTCCGGCACCTGACATGCTACGAACCCGGTTTCGTACTACATTGTCCGACGCGGAAGGTATACTGGGTGACGTGGGAGAGGAACTCAACTGGGACGACGAGTCCGTGGCGTACATCCGGAGTCGCGGCGACCGTTACCCCGGCGGGGGTGGCGTCGAACCGAGCTGGGCGCATGAGGTGATGGATGATCCGGACCTCGCGGCGTTCGAGCCGGACCCGAAGTCACGGATGGGTGCTTCTCGCTTCATCGGCTTCTCCACGGCTGCTGGCAGAGTGCTGGTCGTCATCGCGTTCCGAGACGCTGATGGGGATCTGCACGGGATCAATGCGTGGCCGGCAACGGGTGCCGATCTGAGGTTCTATCGAGAGGGGACTAGACATGGCAAAGACAATTGACCCTGCGCTGGCGGCTCGCCTGCGAGATGAGTCCGAGAGAACCCTCGAGGGCGACTATCCAGAGGGTGCGCGACCGTCCCGCCCGAACCGGACGAAGGTGTACTCGATCCGGCTCAGCGAAGACGAGCAGGCCCGGGTGCAGCAGGCCGCCGACGCCCAGCACCTCCCACCGTCGACCCTGGTGCGTTCCTGGATCCTCGACCGACTCAACCAGGACAAGACCGCCTGAAGCCATCCGGATCTGCCGCGCCTTATGCCTTAGCGAGCGGTCGTGGCTTCGCGCTGGCCCTTCAGCCCAGCCTAGGTCTTTCGTTCCATGCGGCGGTGGCAACCGTTACCCCGCACGACCTGGCCACCGCCTTCGACTTCCACATCAACCTCGCTGAGCGTGGATCCATGAAGGCGTCAGCTCACCACTAGACCCTCGCGCTACGTCCAGGCCCCCTTCCGCTGTATCCGCGGAAGGGGGCCTCATCGGTCCCATCCTCACGAGCCTTGTCCCGGCGCTCGCCGGACGTCCGGTTCTGCCGCGTCTGGCGCATCACATCGCAGTGATGGATGATGTCGCGCATGAGTATCGAAGCATGGTGGCCGAAGCTTCGTCAGCAGTCCCGTGACTATTTGATGGAAAACAACGGTGACCAGGTCCCGACCGACCTTGTCGAAGAAATCACTGAGGCAGGCGGCATCGTCAGCACCGACGCATGGTGGGTAGGCCAGAGCGGTCCAGCCGGGCTATACCTGTCGGACGAGGCGAACGACTGGATCGACGAGGTCGCCAACGGCGAGACCCCTGAACCTCGCGCGGAGGACGGCGCTCCAACATCCTGACATGATGGAAACACAGCCGTGTGATTTATCCCCGGGTGTGGGTAACCCTGTGGACAACCGTCACAGGAAGCGGACCCAGTTGGGGCCCTCGCCCGTCTCGCTCTGGCTCTGCAGCACCAGGTGGCCGTCGTCGTAGATCCGATACAGCGAGGCGTGCCCGCTGCGCTCCCCCACCACGACGACATGCTCACCCTCAGGCGACACCGTCAGCCCGCGCGGCTGCGTCTCCGTATCGGTGATCACGGCCGGGCCGCGTAGCGTGCCGTCCGCTTCGACGGCGATCGCGCCCACCGTCGACTCCGTGCGCTCAGTGCACAGCAGCCACCGGCCCCCGGCGGCCAGCGCCAGGTCCGCGCCCCACACCAGGTGACCCGCCATGGGGTCCACCCCGAACGACGACGTGTGCAGCCCCCGCGTCACGTCGAAGGCCGGGACCTCCTCGCGACGGGTCAGCCGGCCGGATTCGCCGCGTTCGAAGTGGATGGCCTCACCGGTGAACTCGGTCAGGAGGTACGCGTGGTTGCTGTCCGGCGAGAAGATGAGGTGCCGCGGCCCCGTCCCGGGCGTGGCGTGGATGAACGGTTCAGACAGTTCGGAGAGCCCGCCGTCGACGGTGGTGGCGAACTGGGCGATGCGGTCGTCGCCCAGCGACACGAAGTAGGCATTGTGGCCGCTCGGGTCGAAGAGTGCTGCGTGCATGTTCCGGCTCTCCAGGCGTGCCGACTGATCGCCCACCACGCCGTCGACAATGCGGTACGACGCGCCCCAGCCGCCGTGGTAGGAGGCGGCCAGCAGCATGTGGCCCTTCGGCGACACGTCCAGGTAGGCCAACGGATCCTCCACCGGGCGGCGCGCCACCTCCTGATGCCGGCCGTTCTCCCGATCGATGCGCAGCGTCAGGATCGCAGGCGCCGGCTCCGAAGTGGCGACGTACAGCAGGCCTCGGGCATGGTCGACGGCGAACGTACTGCACCCCGCGCCGACGGCGACGTCGCTCACCCGGATCAGTTGCTCGTCGCTGATCCGCAGGGTGGTGAGTGTGCCGCCCTTGGAGTTTCCGACCAGGACCATCGCGTCATTGCTCATGGCGCAAGCTTAGGCACAGGGCCGGGCACCCGGGAGGTGTTGGCCACGTCACGTGGGCGTGAACGACACCTTCGAGTTGAACGTCCACTGATTGCGCCAGGCGTAGCTGCCCGTCCCGTCGGGGCCCACCGAGTAGGCGACCACCGAGGCCACCAGGTAGCTGCGGCAGCCGCCCCGGCCCGTGGCGGCCGTGTCGCATTCGGTGCGCCACCGCCGGCCGTTGCTCGTCCATTCGCCAGTTGCGGCCAGGGGGTTCCCGGCCCAGACCGAACGCGGCGTGGGCTTGTAGGTGAGGTTGTTGAACAGCCAGCCGGTGCTCTGCACGAACCGGCCGCCAGCCTGGCTGACCACCGTGCCCCAGATCTCCGTGCGGCAGCGCTCGGTCACCGAGTACGGCTCGCACGAGGTGCGCCAGCGCCGCCCGTTGACCAGGTGCTCGCCGGGCGTCACGTAGAGCAGTTGCGGGTTCTTCACGAAATCGGGAGCCGGCTCGACGCTCGGATGGCGCAGCCCGAGCGGCCCCTTCGCCGCTTCCGTCACCAGGTTGCGCACGAGGCCGCGCGCGAACGCCTGCGACGTCGCCGGTGCCGATTCCATCCACGGCGACACCGCCCACGCGAACGCGAACGACCCGAGGTTCACCACCCCGGCCCCGGACGGCGCCGAGTAGTAGGTGATGTCGGAGAACGCGTTGTCGTCGTTGGTGCACCGCAACGGGCTGTGGGCCACCACGACGGTGGACTCAGGCGACTGCTTCGCCAACCGGTCGATCTCATGACCGACGAGCCCGGGGTACTGGGCGCCCGCGGTCGCGCCGAGGCCCGCGAACCCCCAGAAGGTTGGATCGGTCACCACCAGGGGCGCCGTCTCCCGGAACTGCGACGCGCAGGCGTACTGCGAACCCAGCAGTGAAGCCTCGGGATCCGCCCAGGGGCTCCGGCGCCACAGGTCCGTGGTCGTCGGGCCCTGCACCGGGTCGAGGCTCGCGTCCTTGTAGCTGGTCACGATCGTTCCGTCGGCGTTCCAGCGGATGCGCCAGTACGCGGTGTTGGCGCCGAGGAAGAGCAGGTTCGTGCCCGAGTCGCGCAACGCCTCGGCGGCGCGCCGCATCTCCAGGCTCCAATACTCGTCGTGGCCGAGGAACACCATGGCCGGCGAACCGGCGTACTGCGCCGGGCCCTGCTGCAGGGCGAAATTGGTGGTGTAGGACAGCGGCACACCCAGCGACTCGAGCTGCTGGATGAACCCCACCTCGTACTCCTGCACCTTGAGCGTGCGGTTCCCCTCGAACGCCTGGGGCCGCATGAACGAGACGCGGTGCGCCCGGTACTCGAAGGCCGAGCGCCCGTCCTGGTAGCCCTGGTACAGGTTGAAGTTGCCCATCGGGTTGTACGCCTGGTGGGTCGCCGTCGCCGACATCACCGTCACCGTGCCGCGGTGCGACCGCGAGCGCAGGATCACCGGCACCGTCTTCGACCTCCCCGACGCGTGGCGCAGGTTGACGTAGTACATGCCCGGCAGCCAGCCGGTGGTGTCGAGGGTGTGCGTGACCTTCCACCCGGAGCAGTCCACCATGTTGCCGTCTTCGAGCGTGCACGGCTGCTGCGCGACGCCGGGCTGGGCCGTCAGTTGCGCCACCCTGAGCCCGCCGCGGCCGCTGTAGTCGCCGATGCGGTACACGTCAACGGCCACGGCCTGGGACGGGCTGTGCACCCTCAGCTCCATGGGCTGGCCGGGGAGGAGGCTCTCGGCGCCGACGAAACCCCTGAGTTCCGCGTCGGTCGCCTGCTGGGTCAGGGGGACCCGCCAGTTGTGGAGGCCCTCGTCGGCCGTCGCCACGGTGGGCGTGAGACCGCTCCACACCAGGGCGATGGCGAGGAGCAGTGCTGAAGAACGCCGGAGGGCCACATCCACACGATAGGAGAATCCCTGCCCCCCGGTGCGGACGGGGCAGGGATTCCGGGAAGAGTGTGACGCGACCGGGCCGGGGGTCAGTCGCTGAAGCGCACCAGGTTGTTGAAGACCTCGGCGCCGCCGGCGGACGACCTCACGTAGGTGCGGCAGGCGCCGCGACCCGTCGCGGCGGTGTCGCACTCGGTGCGCCACTGCCGGCCCTGCGCGTCGCTCCAGCTGCCGGGCGTGCCCAGGTCATTGCCTACCCAGAGTTCCCGCTTCGCGGGCTTGTACGTGAGGTTGTTGAACACCCAACCCTCCGTGTGCAGTTCGTAGCCCGCCACGTTCTCGACGATGGAGGCCCAGATCTCGGTGCGACACCGCTCTGTCTGCGAATACGGCTCGCAGGTGGTGCGCCACGCGCGACCGCCCACGGTGTGCTGACCCTCGGTCACGTAGAGCGCGACGGCGTCGATGGTGTCCGCCGCGGCGATCACCGGCCGCTGGACGTCACGCGATGCGGCGACCTGCGAGGCGCGGTGCAGCGCGGAGGCGGGCAGCAGCGTGTTGCTCAGGGCGGGCACGGCGTAGCAGGAACGGCGCGCGTCGGCGACGACGGCACCGTCGGAGTTGCGCGTCCAGTAGCCGCAGTAGGCGCCGCCGCTGCCGTGGATGGCGTAGCCACCCAGCTGCAGGCCGTCGATGGGCATCTCTTGGCCGGCCTTCATCAGGGTGAAGTGCACATGGCGGAAGGTGCCGCGCCCACAGGTCTCGGAGCCCGGCATGCCGGTCATACCCAGCTTGGTGCCGGCCGCCACCTGCTGACCGGCCGCGAGGCCGGCCGGGATGGCGCGTAGGTGGTAGTACTTCGTCTGCCAGCCGCCCTCGTGGGTGATGATGACCTCGCAGTTGGCCTTGACGGTGGTGATCACGCCATCGGCGGCGGCGACCACGTCGACCGACGCATTGCCGGCAGCGCCGAGATCCACGGAACTACGCACGCCGGAGGCGAAGGTGTGGGTGCCGCCACCCTGGACGGTGAGGCCCCAACCCACGGGCAGCAGCATGGGGAAATCCGGAAGGGTGGCTGCGGCCTCAGCCCTCGGAGCGGTGGCGACGCTGAACACGCCAGCCAGGAGCGCCACTACCAGGGCTCCGACAAAAGACTTTCGCACGCAGATATCCTTCAGCAAATTCTCAGGGTTTCTCAGGATGAGGAGACCACCCACGCGGTGATCCCTGAGAACTGTACGATTTTCCTGAGAGTTTCCCAAATCCTTCCTGAGAATTGCTCAGCTTTCTGCTATAGGTTTGCCTGCGGCCGGGACCTCCCCCTTCGCCGGGCCGACGGTGAGGGCGGCGATACCGGTGGTCAGGGGCACGCTCAACACCAGGCCGATGGCCGAGCCGAGGGTGCGGACGGCCTCCCCGGCGAACATCTCGACGCCGAGCAGGTCCAGCGGCGCCCGGGAGGTGAAGTACAGGAGGAGCAGCACGGTCAGGGCGGCGCCGGCGTAGGCGAAGACGATGGTGTAGATGGTGGAGGCGATGTGGTCGCGGCCGATCCGCATCCCCGCCGCGAACACGCGGGTCCGCGACCACTGCGGCGCTGCGCCGCGCAGCTCCCAGACGGCCGAGGCCTGGGTGATCGTCACGTCGTTGAGCACGCCGAGCCCGCCCACGATGATGCCCACCATCAGCAGGTCCTGGAAGTTGATGGCGGGCGCGAGTTGGGCGAGGTCGTACTCGTTCTCGTCGGAGAAGCCGGACAGCCGGGCCGCCACGACGGCCACCGCGCCCAACCCAGTGGTGACCGCGAGCCCGAGAAGCGTCCCGGCCAGCGCGGCCGAGGTGCGCACCGAGACCCCGTGCGCCACGTAGAGCACGATGAACATGATCACCGTCGACCCGGCCAGCGCCACGGCCATGCCGGATTTGCCCACGATGACGGCCGGAAGCATGAACCCCAGCAGCACGTAGGCGGCGATGCCCAGCGCCACCAGCGCCATCAGCCCCCGCCACCGGGCGACGGCGACCACCGCAGCCACGAACAGCGCCAGCATGATCCCGATCACCGGGAGCCGGTTCACACCGCTGAACGCGTAGTGGAAGCCGTCCTCGGTGGGGATGCGGGCGACCTCGATGGAGTCGCCCGCCCTCAAGCCTGCGTGCACCTGGGGCCCGGACAGTTCGACGGCGACCTCCGCCCCCTCGTCGGCCCCGCTGTCGACGACGACCCGGGCGGTCAGGCAGGCGGGCCCCTCGACGGGGCCGACATCGGCCGATTCGCACCCCTCGGCGACCTCCGTGATGGTGGCGTCCTCATACGTGACGCCGGGCACCTCGTCGACGATGGTGAGGGCGCCGTCGAGCTCGGCGCCGCTGGGCCACAGCCAGATCATGCCCGCCACGGCGAGGATGCCCACGACGGCGAGGAAGCCGACGAGGAGAGCCCGGGCGCGCTGACCCACTTCTACTGGTGCGTGTTCGCCGTGCGAGTGACCCATGCGGGCCAACGTACACGGCGGACGTACACTCGAAAACGTGTCGACGAACGCGGAAACCAGGCGGAAGCGGCGCCCGGACGCGAAGTGCCCGCTGCGCCCCGGGGATCCGTGCACCCTCTGCCAGATCAACGTGACCGGACCGCACGACTGCGGCCTCGTCTATCTCATCATGGACGACCCGGAATCACGCGAGGCCTGGGCTGAGAGCCGCCGGAAACAGCACCAGTAGGCGCACGGGTACGCTCGTCCCATGGAAATGGCCGCGCCCGTCTGCTATCGGCACCCGAACGAACCCACCCGCATCTCGTGCCAGCGCTGCGGCCGCCCCATCTGCCCCCAGTGCATGGTGCCGGGCTCAGTGGGCTTCCAGTGCCCCGAATGCGTGCAGCAGGGGATGCAGCAGACACGGCAACACGCCCTCCCGTACGGGGGCAAGCGGACCTCCAACCCCAAGACGACCTCGATGGTCCTGGTCGGCATCAACGCCGCCATCTGGATCCTGCTGCTGCTGACAGGCGGCTACGACGGTGAGCCGATGGGCTACGTGGCCCTCACCCCCGCCATCGCCGCGTACTACGGCGAATGGTGGCAACTGCTCACCTCAGGTTTCGCGCACGTGGAGTTGTGGCACTTCGGCTTCAACATGCTGGTGCTGTACCTGCTGGGCCCCAACGTCGAGCAGATCGTGGGGCGCTGGAAGTTCCTGGCCATCTACCTCATCTCCTTGCTCGGCGGTTCTGCCAGCGTGATGCTGTTCTCCAACCCGCTGGGCTCCACGCTGGGCGCGTCGGGCGCGATCTACGGGCTTCTCGGCGCCGTGCTGCTGCTCGCCATCAAGCACAAGGGCGACGTGCGCGGCATCCTCACGTGGATCGGCATCAACGTGGCGGTGTCGTTCCTGTGGGCCAACGTGTCATGGCAGGGGCACCTGGGCGGCCTGGTGGGCGGCGTGGTGGCCACCGCCGTCGTCCTGTTTCTGCCCAAGTCGGCGCGGAAGTGGCAGTGGCCGCTGCTCGCCGCGTTGGCGGTCGCCTTCGTGGCCGTCAGCCTCTTCCGGGGGCTCCAACTCGCCGGGTAGCCCCGCCTGTCACCGCCAGAGCGTGTGCTTCAGCGCCTCCTCGACGGTGGGCTCAGAGAACCGGAAACCCGCGGCCTGGAGCTTGGCCGAGGAGACCCGCTGGTCCGTGTTGATCAGCTGGTCGTAGCCCTCGGACCCCAGGAGGACCTTGGGCCCCACCGACGGCACCGGCAGCCAGGACCGTTTCCCGATCACCCGGGCGAGCGTCTCGGCGAACTCCCCGTTGGTGACGGGAGCCGGCCCCACCATGTTGACCGCTCCCTGCACCGACGGCGCCACCACGGCGTACGCGTAGGCGCGGGCCACGTCGTCGATCCCGATCCAGCTGTTCATGCCCCCCTTCGGCGACACCGGCCCGCCCAGCCCCAGGAAGAACAGCGGCAACTGCGGCAACAGGGCCCCTCCGCCCTGGCTCAGCGCGATACCGGTGCGCATGAAGGCGGTGCGGGCGCCCGCGTCCGACGCGGCGCGGGCGGCCCCCTCCCATTGACGCACGACGTCGGCGAGGAACCCGTCGCCGGGCGCCGACTCCTCCGTGAGAAGTTCGCCCGGGCGTCGCGCGCCGTAGATGCCGATGCCCGACGCCTGGATCAGCGCGGTAGAAGGATGCTGGGCGACGGCATCGGCCAGCGTGTGCGTCGCGTCGAGGCGCGACTGCAGGATCTTGTGCTTGTTGTTCGCCGTGAACCGGCCACCGATGGAGTGCCCGGCGAGGTTGATCACCGCGTCGACGCCGTCAAGGACGCCGGGGGGCAGGTGTCGCCCGGCGGGGTCCCACTGGATGGCGGTGCCGGGCGCGTAGCCCCGGTCCGGCGAGCGGACCAGCCGTCCGACGTGCTGCCCGGCGTTGGCGAGGAGCGCGACGAGTTGCGTGCCGATGAGGCCCGAGGCACCCGCGACGAGGATCCGGCGGCTCTGCCCGGCGAGGAGCCGGTGGAGCATGAGGTCGCCCTTCATCTGGCGCGCCCTGAACCGGAAGTCGCGGTCGTGTTCCACGTCGGTGTCGAACTTCAGTTGCGGGGCGTCGAACGTGATGCGGTCGAACATCCTGGTGCCGCCGTCTGGCAGGTCGCTGAGGAACGACTCGTGGCGCCAACTGTTGAAGATGGCGCTGTCCACCATGTCGACGACCTGCACGTCGTCGCTCAGCGCCATGTAGCGGTAGGTGGCCTTGGGCTTCGGATAGGGCCGGTAGGGCAGGTGGACGCTCACGGTGAACTGGTTGCCCACGCGGTAGTCGTCCGGGTTGCCCTCGAGGACGGTCAGGCCGCCCCCGGGGAGGAAGCGCACCAGCCCACCGGGGGCGTACAGCATCCGGCGGACGAGGTCGCGCGGGTGCGCGACGTCGGTGACGTGCTCGTAGACCTTCATACGGGCCATCCTGTCAGGCACGCGGGAGTTTCAGGGGCTATCGGCCCCGACCGGGCACCGGGAGGCCGAGCCACCCGCTGCCGTGATGGGGCCCGCCGCTTCGCTTCACCGCCGTGAGGAGCGGGTAGCGTTCCCGCACCGATGCCTCCACCCGGTCATGCAGCGTCGACGCGGCCGCGGGGCAGTCCTCGCAGGCGCCGCCGAAGTTGAGTTCCAGCGTCGTGGCCGTCGCATCGGCGACTGTGATGTGGCCGCCGTGACTAGACACGTAGCCGGCCAGCTCACCCTCCAGCACCTCGCGCGCCAGCATTCCCAGCAGTTCCCCGGAGCCCTCGGTGACCTCCCAGCCCTCGAGGTCGACGGCGGCCGCCACCGCGTCGCGGATCCGCGGGCCGTGCTCGGTCCAGGTGCGGTCCTCGGCCAACCACGTCCAGACCCCGCGTCGTTCCACCATCACCTTGGTCAGGACGTCGTACTCCAGCAGCGGGCCGAGGGTGCCGGGCGCGTGCAGGACCTGTCCGACGGGGAGGTCGGCGTCGGTGACCCAGCGCACAGCACGCGGTTCCCCCGGGATCGACTGGGGATGGATGGCGCGCGTCATGTGAGTACTCCCACGATCTGATGGGCCAGGAAGGCCATGAGCCAGGCGGTGAGGCCCAGGTAGCCGAAGGCGATGAGCGGCCACCGCCAGGTGCCGGTCTCGCGACGCATCACGGCCAGCGTGGACATGCACTGCAGCGCGTAGACGAAGAACACCAGCAGCGCGGCGATGGTGGGAGGGGTGAAGACCTCCTCGCCCTCGCGCGGCCCGTCCTGGTGCCGCATTTCCGCCAACGCTCTGGCCGGGTTCTCGGGATCCGAGGCGGACGCCACCTGGCCGAGCGTCGCGACGAAGACCTCGCGCGCGGCCAGCGACGAGATCACGCCCACGTTCACGCGCCAGTCGAAGCCCAGCGGCTCGAACACCGGCTGCACCGCGCGGCCGAGCCCGGCGGCCACCGAATGATCCAGCGTGTAGGCGGTCACGGCCACCTCGTCGGCGGGGTCCACCCCTGCCGCCACCAGGTCGTCAGCCGAGCGCATCGGCAGGCTCAACAGCGCCCAGAGGACCACCGTCGTGACCAGGATGATCGACGTGACCTTCCGCAGGAACGCCTTGCAGGCATCCCACACCGAGATCAGCACCGTCTTGAGCTTCGGCAGCCGGTAGGACGGCATCTCCATGTAGAACGGCAGCCCCACGCCAGAGCGCCCGACGACCCGCTTCCAGAACCATGCCGACGTCATGGCCGACGCGGCCCCCAGCACGTAGAGGCCGAACATGATGGCGCCCTGTGCCCGCACCGGGCCCCAGCCCAGCTCGGGCGGCACGAGCATCCCGATCAGCAGCACATAGACGGGCAGCCGGGCGGAGCAGGTCATCAGCGGAGCGGCCATCATGGTGGCCAGCCGGTCCTTGGCCGACGGCAGCGTGCGCGTGGCCATGATGCCCGGGATGGCGCAGGCCAGCGACGAGAGGAGCGCGACGAACGCGCGGCCCTCCAGGCCCGCCGTGGACATCACGCGGTCCATCAGGTAGGCGGCGCGCGACAGGTAGCCGGAACCCTCGAGCAACGAGATGAGGATGAAGAGCAGAGCGATCTGCGGCAGGAACACCAGCACGCCGCCCACACCGGCCAGCAGCGCGTCGGCGGTGAAGGAGGCCAACCAGCCCACCGGGATGGCGCCGCGCGCCCAGTCGCCGAGCCACGCGAACGCCGCCTCGATCCAGCCCTGCAGGGGGGCGGCCACCACGAAGATGGTCTGGAAGAACACGAACATGGTGAGGAAGAAGATGAGGCTGCCCCAGAGGGGGTGCAGCAGCACGCGGTCGAACCTGGCGGTGCGCGAATCCGGATCCGGCGCGGCGAAGTGCGCCGCGGTGAGGACGGACTGCGTCCAGCCGACGACGGCCTCGGGTTCCGTGGGAGGCACCAGCATCGGCGCGGGCCACTGGGGGGGCGCGGCGAGGATCTGGCGGAGAGCCTCAACCCCGCGTCGCTCACCAGCCACCACGGGCAGCACCGTGAGCCCGAGGGCCCGGGACAGGGCCTCGGGGTCGACCTTGCCGCCGCGGCGCAGCAACTCGTCGACGAACGTGAGCACGATCGTGGTGGGCAGGCCGGCCTGCTGCACCTGGGCGACGAAACCGAGCCCCCGCCTCAGGTTCGTCGCGTCGACGACGACGAGCAGCCCGGCCAGCGTGCCCGCCTCCTCCAGGACGGCGGCGACGATCTCCTCGTCAGGGCTGATGGGATCGAGCGAGTAGGTGCCGGGGAGGTCTTCGACGACGACCGGACCGTCGGTGGTCTCGATCAGCCCTTCGTACCTCGCGACGGTGACGCCGGGGTAGTTGCCCGTCTTGGCGCGCAGGCCCGTGAGACCGTTGAAGAGCGTGGTCTTGCCGGCGTTGGGGCTCCCGACCAGCGCCACCCGCGGGAGCACCTCCCCGGTCGCCGAAGGCTGCGGCGTGGCCGAAGGGCCTCCGTGATGGTGGGCGTGGCTCACGCCGCGACCAGGATGCGGCTCGCCTGCGCCCTACGCAACACGATCTCCACCCCGCCCACCCGGAACATCAGCGGGCCGCCCAGCGGCGCCTGGCGCAGCCGCACGACACTCTCACCCGGCGTAAAGCCCAGGTCGAACAGGCGGCGCACCACCACGTCGTCGTCATCGAAGCCGACGACGGTGCGCACCTCGCCCAGCGGTATGGAGTCGAGGGTGCACGTCGACTTGGCGGCGAACGCCCGCGCTGTGGTGCATCGCCGAGCGGCGAACAGTTCCACGAGACTCATGCGCATTAAGTTAGCACCGCCTTACCTAATTGCCCGGTGGGGGGTCGGCTAGCGGCCTGGCGCCCACAGCGGAAGCGACACCGCCCCACAGGCTGTCGTGCAGACTGGGGACATGGCCGTGTCACGTCTCTCCGATGCCAACCGCATCGTCATCCTCTCCGGCGCAGGGCTGTCCACCGCCGCCGGCATCCCGGACTTCCGCGGCCCCGAGGGCCTCTGGACCCGGGACCCCTACGCCGAACTGGTGTCCACCCTCTCCTGGTACCTCAGCGACGAGGACGTCCGGAAGGCCGCGTGGCGCCGCCGCGCCATGCCCGAGGCTTGGAACGCCCGGCCCACGAAGGCGCACCACGCCATCGTCGACCTGGAGAAGCAGGGGCGCTTGCGGGCGATCATCACGCAGAACACCGACGGCCTCCACCAGCTGGCCGGCTCCAGCCCCGAACTGGTGCACGAGGTCCACGGCAGCATGCGCACCTGGCGCTGCGAGATGTGCGGGAAGACCGGCCCGATGGAGGAGATGGTCGCCCGCGTCAACGCCGGCGACCCGGATCCACGCTGCCCGGAGTGCGGCGGCATCACCCGCGCCACCGTCATCCTCTTCGAGGAGGTCCTGGAGCCCGACGTCATGGAGGCTTCGCTGCAGGCGGTCGAAGACTGCGACGCGATCGTCGCCGTGGGCACGTCGCTCGGCGTCTACCCCGTGGCTGGGCTGTTCCCCACCGCCATCTCCCACGGCGCGTACGGCGTGATCGTCAACGCCTCCGAGACCCCCATGGACGACCTCGCACACCAGGTCGTCCGGGGCCGGCTCGACGACGTCCTGCCCGATCTGCTGACCACCGAGCCCTGAACCCCGACGCGTATTAGGGTTGCTCAATCACTCTGACCCGAAGGGGGCCCGAGATGGCGCAGCAGGCGGAGGTCACCGTCGAACTGGTTCTGCGAGCCGTCGAACAGGTGCCGAGGGGGTCCGTCGTGTCGTACGGCGACATCGCGGAACTCGTCGGCACCTCCGCCCGCAGGGTCGGCACCATCATGGCCACCCGCGGCGGCGAGGTGAGCTGGTGGCGGGTCACCAACCGCGACGGCGAACTCCCCGTCCACCTGATGCCTCTGGCGCGCAAACAGTGGGCCCGTGAGGGGATCAGCAGCGAGCCCCACCGCTGCCGCATCGACCGGCACCGGGCAGACCTGATGCAGTTGGCCTGCGCCTACGCAGACGCGGCGGCCGAACTCATCGTCTGATCCCCTCACCGTCCCGTCCGGGCGCGGAGCGCGCGTGGGATGATGGGCGCATGCTGATTCCGCTGGACGTCCAGCTCCTTGAGACCGAGGGAGCGGTGCCTCTCTGGCCGCTCATCCTGCTGGGCGCGGCGGCGGTTCTGGTGATCTTCTTCATCATCGTGGAGCTCGCGCGCATCCTGCGACGCCGGCCCCCCGTCGATGATCCACGGCAGGATGCCGACGATGCGTCGCCCGAAGATCGCTCATAGCTCACCCCCGCGTGCGGCCTTTCACCGAGTTGTCGGGGAGAATGGACGAAGGTCTGATCAGTACCGGCCTGCCAGGAGGGGCGATGTTCAACTCTGAGACACCAGTCACCGCGGGGATGACGCAGGCATCCGTCCGCACGGGCAACCTCGCGCTCGTGCTGGGCGAAGTGCTGGCGAACAGCGGAGCCGTCTCCCGCGCCGACATCGCCGGCCGGTTGGGGATGACGCGCTCCACGGTGTCCAGGCTGGTTGACGACCTCATCATCGGCGAACTCGTCAAGGAGGGCGAGGCCGTCGGTGGAGCACGGGGTCGCCCGGCCGTCCCTTTGATGATCCGCCCCGGCACTGTCTTCGCCCTCGGCCTGGAGGTCAACGTCGAGCGCATGGTCGCCACCCTCGTGGACCTGACCGGTGAGGTGCGCGCTGAGCGCTACATCGACATCGACGTGGAATCGTTCAGCGTCGAGGAAGGCATGGCCCGGCTCTCCGACATCGCCAGGGAGACCCTCAAGGACGTGCCGGAAGGCGCCCGGGTCTCCGGTGCGCTCCTGGCCATCCCGGGCCTCGTCGACAGGGAGGGCCAACGCGTGCTGCGCGCCCCCAACCTGGCGTGGGAAGGTGTCGAGCCCGCTCTCCACTGGGACGTGGAGCTCGCGGGCACCAGGCTGGGGCTCACCGTGCGCAACGACGTGGACTGCTCGGCGCTCACCGTGCTGCGGGAGAACCCGGGGTCGTCGTTCCTCTACGTCACCGGAGAAGTGGGCATCGGCGCGTCCATCTCGCTCGATGGTCAATTGATGAGCGGCCGGCACGGCTGGGCCAGCGAGCTCGGCCACATCTGCGTGGATCCCGACGGCGCACTCTGCGGCTGCGGCGCCCGCGGGTGCCTCGAGACGGTGGCCGGCGCCCATGCTGTGTCCAGCCTGGCCGGGCAGCCGGACATCGACGGCGTGGTGGCCGCGCTGGAGGCCGGTGACGCCAAGGCGCAGGCGGCCATCGACACGCTCGCGTCGGCCTTGGGCATCGCCATCGGCGCGGCCCTGAACCTGCTCGACCTCAGCACCGTGCGGTTGGGCGGACATCTCGCCAGCGTCAGCGAGTGGCTCCGCGAGCCGCTCCAGCGTGAGCTCACCACGCGCGTGCTGTGGGCACCGCACTCGGGCATCGAGCTGGAACTGGTGGACCACACGCCCCGTCGCGCCGCGATGGGCGCGGGTCTGGCCGCACTCGGCCCGGTGGTCAGCGGCCCCGCGGCCTGGGTGGACCCGCTCCTGGAGCGCTAATCCAGCCGGCACGCAGCCGTGCCGCCGGGCAACCGGTAGCGGTTGCGCGCCACGATCGCGTACACCTTCTGCGCCAGCCAGCGGACACCTGGGAGGCGCAGTGCGCGCCCCACCAGCGGCCAGGGAAACCTCGACTCGCGAAACACGACGGCGACCGCGTCGCTGCCCACGTGCGCGCTGCCGTCGGTATCCACGACGTGAAGACTCTCCGCACACTTATCCACAGTGAGGTTGTGGACAGCCAGGTCCACGCGCTGAAAAGCGGTCACAGTGACCTGCGCGCGGAACCACGGCGTCTGCGTTGCGAGGGCCGATGTGGTACAGAAGCCGCAGTCCTCGTCGTACAGGACCAGTGGCTGCGTCGGCCGAGGGTTGTCCACGGAGTTATCCCCAGGCTGTGTTGACTCGTTCCGGTGCTCATCCATGCTTGTCCTGCCCTGTTTGAGTACGAGCTCGGGAGGGTATCCACTGTACGTGGCGAGGGGTCTGTGGATAAGCCCCGCGTCAGTTGTCCCGAGGGCTGCCCTCGGGGTCCTCGCGCACGTCACTGAGCGTGTCGTCGGCCTTCCTCGCGCCTTCGGACGCCTCATCGGGCGCCTCCTCGCCGGCGGAGTTGTCCCCCGGGTTGTCCACAGGCTCTTCACGGTCGTCGATGGCGCGATTGTGCGCCCACAGCCACAGGCCCACGCCGATGAGGATCATCGGCAGGGAGAGCCACTGGCCCATGCTCAGACCGAGCCCGAGGAGGCCCAGCTGCGCATCCGGCTCGCGCCAGAACTCGGCGATGAAGCGGAAGAGGCCATAACCGGCGAGGAAGGCGGCCGTGACTTGGCCGCGGAAGCGCGGCCTGCGGGCGTAGAACCACAGCAGGATGAAGAGGAGGACGCCTTCGAGGAGCATCTGGTAGAGCATCGACGGGTGCCTGGGCACGTCTCCGCCCGTGGGGAAGATCATGGCCCAGGGCAGCGATTCGGGTGCCGGCCGGCCCCAGAGTTCACCGTTGATGAAGTTGCCGAAACGCCCCGCCGCGAGGCCGATGGGCACCGACGGCGCGAGGAAGTCGCCCACCTGGAGGAAGGGTCGCTTCTTGCGCCACGCGTACCAGGCCAACCCCAGGACGACGCCGATCGCGCCGCCGTGGAAGCTCATGCCGCCGTCCCAGACCCGGATGATCTCCAGCGGGTTCTGCAGGTGGTAGCCATTGGTGTAGAAGAGGGAGTAGCCCAGCCGGCCGCCCACGATGACACCGATGATCGACGCGAGGAGGATGTCCTCGATGTCGGCCGACGACCACGGCTGGGGCTTCGTGATGGAGCGGTAGGGCTCGTGCGCCAGACGACGCCGCATCAACCCGTACGCCATGCCGAACGCCAGCAGATACATGATCGCGTACCAATGGATCTTGAGGCCGAAGACGTTGAGGGCCACGGGATCGAAATCCGGGAACGTCAGCACGAGTGGGTTCACGCCCCAAGCTTCCCATACCGGCCAAGATCAGTCCGCCTAGTGGGATCGGCCCCGAGGCCGGGATGGCGTGCCCACACGGGGCGGTCCGCGCACCGGGGGAACCTCCGCCCCCGTGCGCGCGAGAAATGTCGGAGGCGAGCGGCAGAGTAGTTCACATGAACGAATTGATCACCGATACCGGCATCTCAGACCTGCTGCTGATCTTCTCCGTCACATCGCATCTCATCGCGATGCGTCCTGAGCTGGACGGCCAGATCGCCGTCGACGATGACCGGCCACGGTTGTCGTTCCTGACGCCCAGGGGCGCCGTCGTCGTCGCGAAGAGCGAATGCACCCGCGGCGGTACGTGGACCGTCAGCGGCCCTGGCATCGGCGTGAAGTCTCCCCGCCCGTCACCGGCGGAGTTGTCCGCGGCAGCCCTCGTGTCCTACGAACGCGCCAGGAGCGGCGCACCGCGAGCGGCCTGATCGGGGCTCAGAGGGCGCCGACGGCCTTGAAGGTGCTGTCGAGCGCGGAGCGCACGGGCTGAGCCTGACGCATCGCGATGCCACCCAGCAGGAAGTCGATGACACTCAGCTGAGCGATCCGGCTGGCCATCGCACCCAGGCGGAAGGCCGGCTCCTTGGATCGGTACGTGAGCACGGTGTCGGCGAGCAGACCCAACGGAGACTGGTCGTCGCTGGTGATCGCAACCACCTTCACGCCCCGAGAAGAAGCCATCCGGAGCGGCTCCACCACGTCTGCGGTGTGGCCGGTGTGCGAGATGCCCACCACGACGTCGCCGCGGCCACGCAATGCCAGGGCGGTCACCGCCGCGTGCCTGTCTGGCTGCACCCAGGCGTTGTAGCCGAATCGCTGCAGCTTGTGCACCAGGTCAGCCCCGATCAGCCCGCTCCCGGCGATACCCACGACGTCGATCTTCTCGGCGCTGGAAAGAGTGCGGACGGCCGCCTTGAGCGCGTTGAGGTCCAGCGCGGAGAGCGTCTCTTCGATTGAGTTGGCGTGGGCGTGGGCCACCTTCGAAGCAATATCGGACAAGGAATCGTCCTCGCCGACGATGCCTGCGGTCATGGGCCGGCCGGTGCGGCCGGCCTCAGCGCCGGCAGCCATCGCCAGACCGACACGGAGCTGGGGGTAACCGGCCAGGCCCACGCGCTTGGAGAAGCGGACGACGGTGGGTGCGGACACACCACAGCGTTCGGCGAGGGCGGAGATCGACTCCCGCGCCACAGCGGCCGGATTCGTCAGCACCGCCTCAGCGACACGTCGTTCGGCGGGGCGCAGATTGGGCAACATTGTCTCAATCCGTGCCACCAGCCCAGAAGGGGAGTTCACGTCGGGGGAAGGCATGGCGCAATAGTAACCCTCAAGGGCATATGTCAAGTACATACCGAGCTGGGCGCGCCTGACAGGATTTACCGCCCGCCCACCACATTTCAACGCTCTGCAACGGCCCCCGCGGCCCCTGGGAGGCCTCCGTTCAGGCCAATTACCTAGTCATCACCACCTGCAAGGCTGGCACCCGGATAAGAAACTTCTTGTGACGACTCGCGGGCCCGCTGAGAAAGATGAGCCTCCTTACTTAGACGCTCCTGGTATGCCAAACTGAAGTTCGTCAGGGCGAAGATACAAGTTTGTTAACATCGCAGCATGTCCGTGTCGACTCTCTCGACGAGCAATCAGAACTACCTCAAGGCCATCTGGAGCCTGGGCGAATGGTCTGATGACCCCGTCACCACGTCTGCCGTAGCGGCTCGCGTCGGCGTGCGGATGTCCACGGCCTCCGACGCGGTGCGTCGGCTCGGCGAACTCGGGCTGGTCGAGCACACTCCCTACGGGTCGATGTCGCTGACCGACGAGGGTCGCATGCATGCCGTGGCCATGGTCAGGCGACACCGCCTCATAGAGACGTTCCTCGTCGAAGTGCTCGACTACCGGTGGGACCAGGTGCACGAGGAGGCAGATCACCTCGAGCACGCGGTCTCGGATTTCATGGTGCAGCGCATCGCGGAGCACCTCGGCCACCCGGACCGTGACCCGCACGGAGACCCCATCCCCAACGCCGACGGCAGCATCCTCCAACTGGACGCCGTGACCCTCACCGACCTCGGCACCGGTCGCCCCGCCCGGGTGGAGCGGATCTCCGACGACGACCCCGCCCTGCTGCAGTTCTTCGCCGAGCACGGCATTGGGGTGGGCTCCGTGTTGGAAGCCAAGCCGGGCCTCCCGTATTCGGGCGGCATCGAGATCATCGTCGACAGCGCCGAAGAGACGCTGACTCTCGGCCGGGCCGCGACGGATTCCGTCTGGGTCAAGCCATAGGTCAACCGACCAGCCCGATCTGCATCGCCAGCAGGGCCACGTTGAGCGCGACGATGGCCCCAGCCACCAACCAGCCCGCAGCCGTCAGGGCCTGCGTATTGCGGTAGGCGCCCATGAGTTCCCTGCGCGAGGTGAGCCACACCAGCGGCACCACGGCGAAGGGGATCCCGAAGGACAGCACCACCTGGCTCAGCACCAGCGCCGCCGTGGGATCGACACCTGCCGCCAGCACCAGAACCGCCGGGATCATGGTCAGTAGCCGACGGGTGAGGAGGCTGAGCCTGGTGCGGAACAGGCCGCCGAGGATGTCGCTTCCGGCGTACGAGCCCACCGCCGTCGAGGCCAACCCTGAGGCCAGGAGCGCGATGGCGAACATGAAACCGGCAGTGGCCCCCAGCGCGTTCTGGATAGCGAGGTGCGCGCCTTCCAAGCTGTCGGTGCCGGGGACGCCCGGCAGCACGGTCGCGGCCACCAGGAGCATCACCAGATTGACCGAACCGGCGATGCTCAGCGCGATGGTGACGTCGAGGCGGGTGGCGCGGATCAGGCGGCGTGCGGGGATCTCAGTGTGGGCGAACCGGTCACGCGCCAGCGACGAGTGCGCGTAGATCGCGTGCGGCATGACGGTGGCGCCCATGATGCTGGCGGCCAGCAGGACCGACTGCGTGCCGTCGAACCTCGGCAACAGCCCGCCGGCGACATCCGCAGGCTCGGGAGGCGCGATCACCAACCCGTAGCAGAAGCCGATCACGATGATGGCCATCAGAGAGATGATGCTGAACTCGAAGGCCTTCGCCCCGCGTTCCGACTGGACGAGGAGGAGCACCGTCGAGACCGCTCCGGTGATGATGGCCCCGGCCACCAGTGAGATGTCGAAGAGGATCCAGAGCGCCACTGCCCCACCGATGATCTCCGCGATGTCGGTGGCCACGGCGACGAACTGCGCCTGGGCGCCGTAGAGGAGCCTGCCGCTGCGGGTGCCCATCCGCTCGCCGAGGAGTTCGGCCATGCTGCGGCCTGTCGCGAGCCCGAGTTTCGCCGACATGTACTGCACCAGCCACGCCGCGACGTTGGCCACCACCAGGACCCACACGAGCAGGTACCCGAATTGGGCGCCGGCCGACATGTTGACGGCGACGTTGCCGGGGTCGAGGTAGGCCACTCCCGCGACGAGCGCCGGGCCGAGCAGCCACGCGCCCTTGGGCGGCCTCGCCGGCGCGACGGTGGCGCCCACCTTCTCATCAACCTCAGCACTCATGCGTTCTCCCGAATGAATAAGTTCGCCTACCCGAAGTTTAGGGCATGGATGCGCTGAATGTGGGGGTCGGCCGCGCGCTCGGCCGAACGGTCCGGCGACGTGGCGCCGCGGAGGGCCGCCGTACCCGGATATCGCACGGCAATGGACCGTGACGGCGACGGGGTAGCCTGCGAGAGGCGACTGCTAAACCCGTAGTCACCCTGCGAAACCCTAGCCTCGACACGCGTCGATTTGCACCCCTGCCGAGGGACGGCCCTACTCTTCTCTCATGGTCGCGCTGCCGCCCTCTCCAGAGCCATTGACCGGGCGGTTCGTCCGGCTTGAGCCGTTCACAGAATCCGACGCCGACGAGCTGGCCACCCTCCTGCTCGACCCGGCCCTCTACACCAACGGATACATCATGTATCCCACCCCGTCGACCCACGATGAAGCGGTCGAGCGGGTCTGGACGTGGTGGGCCAACCGCACCCGCTCGGGCAGCGCAGACCGCCTCAGCTACGCCGTCCGGCTGACCGGCGACGGCGGGCTGGGCACGCCGGGAACCCTCGTGGGCACCACCTCCCTGGGTCCGTTCGACACCGGCAACCAGGCGACCTTCCTCGGCTTCACCATCTACGGCCGCCGCTGGTGGGGTGCTCCGGTGAACCCCGAGGGCAAGTACCTCTTGCTGCGCCAGGCGTTCGAGGTCCTCGGCTACAGCCGCGTCCAGATCCAAACCGACGTGCGCAACGTCCGTAGCCAGGCCGCGATCGAGAAGCTGGGGGCCGTGCGTGAGGGCGTGCTGCGTCGGCACAAGGTGCGCGCCGATGGCAGCTCCAGGGATTCGGTCTTCTACTCGATCATCACCGAGGACTGGCCGCACGTGAAGGCAGGCCTTGAGGCCCGCCTCGGCGGCTGGACCCCCGTCCTCGACGCCCACGGCACCAGCGACCTCCCGGCCCTCCCGGCCGCAGCGAAAACCGACGAAGTGCGCAATGCGCTGGTCAACCTCACCGCCCAGCTCACCGTGCTCCAGCAGGCCCATGAGTCATTGGGGCTCCAATCCTGATGGCGTCCGGTGTAGCGTTTTTCCATGGTCGCGACACCCCCTGAGCCCAAAACGTTGAGCGGCCGGCTCGTCCGCTTGGAGCCGTTCCGCGCCTCAGACGCAGACGAGTTGGCCGAACTCGTGCTTGATCCGCGCCTGCACGAGCATGGTTTCGTCATGTACCCGCCGCCCAGGAGCTACGCCGAGGCCCTCCGGCGGGTCTGGTCCGCATGGGCCGCGACACCCGCCGCACATGCGTCCCGCGTGACATGGGTGGTGCGCCTCACGGTCGACGGCGACCTCGGCCCGGCGGGAACGCTCGTCGGCGCCTCGTCACTGGGAGAGGCCGAGCCGGAGAATGAGGCGGTGCATCTCGGCTGGACGGTCTACGGCCGCCGCTGGTGGGGCTCCCTGGTCAACGCGGAGACGAAGTACCTGCTCCTCAGGGAGGCGTTCGAGAACCTGGGGTTCGGCCGGGTGCGGCTCCAGACCGACGCCCTCAACCTCCGCAGCCAGGCGGCCATCGAGAAGCTGGGCGCGACGAAGGAGGGAGTGCTGAGGCGACACAAGGTGCGCGCCGACGGCACCTTCCGCGACACCGTCGTCTATTCCATCCTCCGCGACGAGTGGCCGGCGGTGAAGGCCGGGTTGGAGAAGCGACTGAGCGCCTAGCTCGCGGCCCAGATCGGGGTCAAGGGATGACAGGGCTAGAGTCGCAGTCAGCACGATCGCTGAAGGGAATCACCCATGCACACCACGCACCTCGGCCGCTCCGGTCTCCAGGTCTCACGTCTCGTCCTCGGCACCATGAACTTCGGGCCTCACACGTCCGAGGAGGACGCGCACGCCATCATGGACCGCGCTCTCGACGCAGGCATCAACTTCTTCGACACCGCCAACGGCTACGGCGGCAAGGGTCACCGCGGACGCACCGAGGAGATCGTCGGGCGCTGGTTCAAGAAGTCCGGCCGCCGCGACGAGGTGATCCTCGCCACCAAGTGCTACGGCTCCACCCTGGACGAGGACCGGCCCAACTTCTCCAAGCTCTCGGCGGTGAACGTCCGGCGTTCGGCGATCGCGTCGCTCCAGCGCCTGCAGACGGACCACATCGACCTCTACCAGATGCACCACGTGGACCGCGCCACGTCCTGGGAGGAGATCTGGCAGTCCATGGACCGTCTGGTGGCAGCGGGCGACATCGTCTACGTCGGGTCCTCGAACTTCGCCGGCTGGCACATCGCGGCCGCGGTCGAGGCCGCGAAGGCGCGCCACAGCCTGGGCCTGGTGAGCGAGCAGTCCCTCTACAACCTGGCCGCGCGCACCGTCGAGCTCGAGGTGTTGCCCGCCGCCCGGCACTACGGTCTGGGCGTCATCCCGTGGTCGCCGCTCGGGGGCGGCCTGCTGGGCGGTGTCCTGCAGAAGATCGAATCCGGCCGCCGCGCCGACGACCAGATGCTGCGGCGCGTCGCGGAGATGCGCGAACAACTGGAGGCGTGGGAGTCGTTCTGCCGCGAACTGGGCGAGCAGCCCGCCGACGTGGCCCTCGCGTGGCTGCTGCACCAGGACGGCGTCACGGGCCCGATCATCGGCCCCCGCACCATGGAACAGCTCGACGGCGCGCTCCACGCCCTGGAGATCAGCCTGGATGAGTCGGCCCTGGCACGCCTTGACGAGATCTTCCCCGGCCCCGGCGGACCGGCACCGGAGGCCTACGCCTGGTGACCGGTCGGGAAGAGGAGAGCGCCCGGCTGCAGGACCCCCCGCGGTCTGAGGAGGTGTTCCAGGTCCTTGCCCAGCGCTACCACGTGGCGCCCATGCCGGTGCTCGAGGCACGCGACCTGGTGGACACCAGCCACCCCCTCGGAGAACCCAAACGGTTCCTGCGGGTCCAGCTGCCACCGGACATGACCTACCGCACCGGCGACCACCTCGCGATCCTCCCCCGCAACCCCGAGGCCCTGGTCAGGCGCGTGGCCGCCCGCCTCGGCCTGGAGCTGACGCACACCGTCACGCTGGAGAAGGGGCGACGGGGGCTCCCCGTCGGCGTCCCGCTGACGGTGCACCAACTCCTCACCGAATTTGTCGAGCTGCGCTTCCCACCCAGCGCCATCAGCGTCGCGAAGCTCGCCGACCACGCGTCAGACGACGGGGAGCGGCACCGGCTCGCTGCTCTCGCGGCCCTGGGCCGCGAGGAGTTCCGCGAGCAGGTCACCGAGCGGGAGCGGACCGTCCTGGACCTCCTCGAGGAGTTCCCCTCATGCGCCCTCACCCTCGACGGGTACCTGGACCTCGTGCGCCCCATCCGGCTCCGCAGCTACTCGATCTCCAGCTCTCCCCTGGACCGGCCGCACGAGGCTGAACTGCTGGTCTCCTTCCTGGACGAACCGCATCGCGCGGGCCTCGGCACCTACACCGGGGTGGCCTCCGCCTTCCTCTGGGGCGTGGAGGCCGGCGACGTGCTCCACGCCAGGACGGTCTCCTGCCAGGAGGCCTTCCGGCTGCCCGACGACCCGTCGGTCCCCGTCATCCTGATCAGCGCCGGCACCGGGCTGGCCCCGTTCCGCGCCGCCATCGCGGATCGCCGGCATGCCCCGGGCGGCACCCTGCTGTGTTACTTCGGCTGCCGGCACCCGGACGTCGATTTCCTCCACCGCGAGGAGTTGGAGGCGGCTGACGCGGCCGGTGTGATCAGCCTGCGTCCCGTCTTCTCCCGCGCGGCCGAGGACGGCGTGCGGTACGTCCAGCACCGGATCGCGCGCGAGGGCGACGAGGTGTGGCGGCTGCTCGAGCAGGGCGCGCACGTGCGGGTCTGCGGCGACGGCCGATACATGGCCCCCGACGTGCGCGCCGGCTTCCGGCAGCTGTTCCGGGACCACACCGACGGGTCCGAGGAGGACGCCGAGGCGTGGCTGCACGAGTTGATGATCAGCGGCCGCTACGTCGAGGACGTCTGGGCCGGCTGAGGAGGTCTCCGCGGTCAGCGAAGGGCGGCCACGTCGGCGCCCCGTCGGCGGCTGTGCCAAGGTGGAGGCATGCAGAAGTCAACATTGGGTAAGACCGGCCGCGACATCGGTGTCGTCGGCCAGGGGTGCTGGCAGTTCGGTGGCGACTGGGGCGACGTCGGCGACGACGCGGCCATGGCCGTCCTCCACACGGCGGCCGACGAGGGCGTCACCTTCTTCGATACCGCCGACGTCTACGGCGACGGCCACAGCGAGGAACTCGTCGGCCGGTTCCTGAAGGAGCGCACCGACGACTCGATCATGGTCGCGACGAAGTTCGGCCGCCGCGCCGATCCGCACGTACCCGAGTCGTTCACCCGAGAGAACCTGCGCGCCTGGAACGACCGCTCCCGGGCACTCCTCGGGCTGGACACCATCGACCTTGTGCAGCTGCACTGCCCCCCGACGCCCGTCTATTCCGACGACCGGGTCTTCGACGTGCTCGACGAGATGGTCGAGGAGGGGCGGATCCGCAATTACGGCGTGTCCGTCGAAACGGTCGACGAGGCGATGACGGCCCTCACCCGCCCAGGCGTGGCGAGCATCCAGATCATCCTCAACGTCTTCCGCCGCAAGCCACTGGAGAAGGTCCTGCCCGCGGCGATGGAGGCCGGCGTCGGCATCATCGCCAGGGTCCCGCTCGCCAGCGGCCTGCTGACCGGCAGGTTCACCGAATCCACCACCTTCGCGCCGCAGGACCACCGGACGTACAACCGGCACGGCGAATCCTTCGACCAGGGCGAGACGTTCAGCGGCGTGCCCTACGACGTCGGGGTCGCGGCCGCCCGCGAGTTCGTGTCGCTCGTGCCGCAGGGCGTCACCCCGGCCCAGTTCGCGCTCCGCTGGATCATCGACCAGCCCGGCGTCTCCGTCGTGATTCCCGGCGCCAGCCGGCCGGACCAGGCGAAGGCCAATGCCGCCGCCGGCTCCCTGCTGCCCCTGACCCGGGAACAGCTCGACGCCTGCGAACGGATCTACGACGAGTACATCAGGAGCCACGTCCACGACCGCTGGTGACGGCGTGCACGCCTCAGTGCTTGAACACCCGCACCGGCCCGACCACCCGCAGGCCAACGCGCGCACCCAGCACCGGGGTCTCGTTCCCGTGCACGCGCGCCCGGACCGACATGGGCCCGCCGGCCCAGCCCTGCACGTCGCCAGCGACATCGAGGTCGACGACCGCGTCGTGGCCGAAGAAGCGCACGGTGGTGACGACGCCGGTGACCGCTCCCTGCTCGGGGGGCGTGAGCCGGATCTGTTCCGGCCGCAGCAGCACGTCGACGGGTCCGCGCGGCACGAACCCGACCACCGAGAGCATTCCCAGGCCTGAACGCACCTCTGGGCCGACGCCCTCACCGCGCACCATGACGGCGTCGCCCATGAATGACGCCACCTGGGGGTCGATCGGCTCGCCGTAGACGATGCGGGGGGCTGCCACCTGGAGCACATGGCCCCCGCGGAGCACCGCCACCTCGTCTGCGAAGGACAGCGCCTCCCCCTGGTCATGGGTGACGAGGATGACCGTGGCGCCGGCGGCACGGAGGGCGCGCGCGGTCGCTTCCCGCGTCGCGTGCCGCAGGGTGGTGTCGAGGGAGGAGAACGGCTCGTCGAGCAGCACGACGCTGGGCTGCGGCGCCAGCGCCCTGGCCAACGCGACGCGTTGCTGCTGTCCACCCGAAAGCTGCGCGGGGTAACGGCCGGCGATTTCCGGCGGCAGTTCCACGAGCTCCAGGAGTTCGGCGACCCGCTCCCGGTTGGCCCGCTCGCGGCCCCGGAGGCCGGCACGGGGCAGGCCGAAGGCGACGTTTCCCGCCACGCTGAGGTGCGGGAACAGCGCCCCCTCCTGACGGACGTAGCCGACGCCGCGTCGCTCGGGTGCCACCCAGGTGCGCGGTCCGGCGACGACGCGGCCACCGACTGAGATCTCCCCCGCCGTCGGCCGGAGGAAGCCGGCGATGGCGCGCAGCAGCGTCGTCTTGCCGGAGCCGGAGTCGCCGAGGATCGCGGTGGTCGCGCCTTCCTTGACGCGCAGGCTCACCCCGTGGAGGATCTCGCTGGCCCCGTAGCCGGCGCGCAGTTCGCGCACGAGCACCTCGCTCATTTCGTGGCCCTTCTGTCGTGGGTGATCTGGCGCCGCAGCACGACCGTCAGCGGCACCGACAGCACGATCATCACCGCCGCGTACGGCGCGGCGGCCGCATAGTCGAGTTCGTCGCTGGCCGCCCAGAACGACAGCGCCAGCGTGTCGGCGCCGGTGGGGGCGAGGAGCAGCGTCGCGGTGAGTTCGGTGGAGATCGCCAACGCCACCAGCACGAAACCGGCCAACACCGACGGTGCCGCCAGGGGCAGCACCACCCGCCGGAAAACGCCCGCCCCGCCCTGGCCCAGCGAGCGCGCGGCCTCCGCCAGTTCCGGTGGGGCCGCCGCCAGCCCGGAGCGGAGGGAGACCATCGCGCGGGGCAGGAAGAGCACCGCGTAGGCCACCACCACCAGGGCCACGGTCTGGTAGAGCCCGGGCGCCCAGGTCACGGCGAGACCGACGAGCGCCAGCGCCACGACGACGCCGGGCAGCGCGCTACCGACGAAGGTGGCGCGCTCGAGGAGTGTGGCGACCCAGCCGCCGCCCCTGCTGAGGAGCAGCGCTCCGGGGAGAGCCACCACCACGGCCGTGAGGCCACCCAGGACGGCCAGCCCCAGCGTCGACGCGGTGACGCGGAGGAGGTCGTCGGCCACGGCCCCGGACTGGCTGGTTCCGGTGAAGAGCCACCGCAGCACCAGCACGACCGGTACCGCCGTGGAGAGTGCGGTCAGGAGCGTGAGCCCGGCGAGCGCCGGCCACGTCCACCTGCCCAGCGGCACCCGCGACGGCGGCCGCATGCTACCCGCCCCGATCCTGGCGACGCGACGCGACCCGCGGCCGACGACCTCGAGCGTCAGGAGGCCGAGGCAGAGCAGGAGGAGGACGGAGGCCAGGAGCGAGCCCTGGGCGTCGCTGAAGCCGACGGCGTACTGCTGCAGGATCGCCGTGGTGAAGGTCTGGTAACGCATCATGGCCAGCACGCCGTATTCGGCGAGGAGGTGGAGGGCCACCAGCAGGGCCCCGCCGCTCAGGGCGGGGCGGAGGCGAGGGAGGACGGCCCGGCGGAAGGCCGCGAAGGGGCCCAACCCGAGGGAGCGCGCAGCCTCCTCCTCTCCCTCGTCGAGCGCCCGCAGCAGCGCGGCCACCGGCAGGAAGACGAACGGGAAGTACGCCAGCGTCGTGACCAGCGCGGCACCGCCCAGGCCGACGAGGGCCGGCTGCCAGGAGATCCAGGCGTAGCTGGCCACGAAGGCGGGCACGGCGAGGGGCGCCAGCATCAGGGCGCGCCAGACGCCGGCGCCGGGGAGGTCGGTGCGCTCCACCAGCCAGGCCGCCCCGGTGCCGATCACGACCGCGAGCGGCAGGGTGATGGCCATGAGAGCGGCCGTGTTGGTCAGCAGCATCCCGATCCGCGGCCGGAAGAGGTAGGCGGTCGCCTCCGACCAGCCCACCCCGAACCCACTGGCCACCGTCACGACGATGGGAAGCAGGACGACCGCCGCGACGAGGGCGGCGGCCACCTGGAGCCAGGGGCGGCTAGAGGATGCCGGCATCAGTCATCAGCTTGGTGACCTCATCCGAGTTCAACGTGAACGGGTCCACGGGCGGATTGTCCAGGCTCTCCAGCGGCGGGAGCGCAGGGTCCGAGGCGACGCCCACGCCCACCGCGTACTCCATCGACTTGGAGTCGACGAGCACCTTCTGGCCCTCGGGCGAGGTGATGTAGGCCAGGAACTGTTGGGCCTGCTCGGCCTTGTCGCTGCTGGCGAGCACGCCGCCGGCCGACAGGGAGACGAAGGCGCCCGGGTCCTGGTTGCCGAAGTAGTGCAGCTGGGTGTTGCCCGAGCCCTCCTTGTTGCCGGCCTGGTCGCGGTACCAGTAGTAGTGGTACATCACGCCCACCGGCACCTCGCCCGCGTTGACGGCCTTCATCGTGGCGATGTTGTTCTGGTAGGCGTTGGCACCCCTCTGCAGGGCGACGAGCCAGGCGGCGGTCTCCTCCTCGCCGCGGTCGGCGAGCATGCCCGCGACGATGGCCTGGAAGTCGGCCCCGCCGGGCGCGCAGCCCCAGCGGCCGTCCCAGACGGGATCCGCCAGGTCCATCATAGATTTCGGCAGCTCCGCCTCGCTGATCTCGGAGGTGTTCCAGCACAGCACCGTCGAGCGGGCGGCGATCGCGATCCAGTCGGTGCTGGACGGCGCCATGGTGCTCGGCACCTGCTCCAGCGTGGTGGCGACGACGGGCGCGAGGAGACCGGCGCGCTGCACCACCGTCATGGCCGGGGAGTTCTCCGTGAGGAACACGTCGGCGGGGCTGCGGTCCCCCTCCTGCACGATCTGGTGGCCCATGGACGAATCGGAGCCTCGACGCACCTGCGTCTTCACCCCGGTGGCCGCCGTGAAGGCCTCGGCCCACGCGGCCGTCACGTTTTCGTGCTGCGAGGAGTAGATGAGGAGCGCCTCGGGGTCTGCGACGAACTCCTCACCGCCGTCGTCGCGGCTGCACGCTGCAACTGCGATCGGGGTGAGGGCGAACGCGGTGAGGAGGAGGCGTCGGCTGAGATGGGGGGTCACGAGGTGGTCCTCTCGGGGGTGGGGGAAGTACGGCGGAGGGGGACGAGGAGGTCTTGGAGGCGGGCAATGGGCGTGGCGGTGACGCGCCAGATCAGCACGCCCACGACGAGGGCGGCGACGGTGCGCACCAACCCGTGGTCGGTGAGGGTCCGCGAGACCAAGGTCAGGACGTGGAACTGGATGAGGTAGATGTGCAGGCTGGCGGCGGCCAGCACCGTGACGACGGGGACGACCAGCCGGGGCAGCGGGACGCTGCGCACCAGGGCCAGGGCGATGATGCCGCCCGCGATCACCAGGTTGCGCGCGGTGTCGTCCGGGAAGTAGCCGAGGGTGCCCAGGAGCGCCATCGCCAGCGTCAGTTCCGTGCGCCGGCGGGTGCGGGCGACGGCCAGCGCCATCCCGGCGGCGAACAGCCAGAAGACGGTGGGCAGCACGCCACGCATCGGGCCGTCGTGCTCGAAGCTGAGGATGATGAAGCGCGCCACCAGCCCGACGAGGAGAAGCCCCATCGCCACCCGCCACGGGTCGTCGGTCCAGCGCCGGGCGATGGCCGGCCACGACAGCAGTGCGGTCACCACCAGCACCGCCAACACCAGGACGTCGACGAACCACAACTCGTTGCGGCCGCCGGTGGAGATGTTGCCGGTGGCCCAGTTCACCAGGAAGACGTTGCCCCAGCCGTAGCGGCCGTAGGCCATGCCGATGAGGGCGGTGACGACGGTGGGCACTGCCACGCCGATGACCAGCCTGGCGCCGGCGCGCCAGCGGGCGACGGCCCCGGCTGCCGACAGGCCGAACATCGCGGTGCTGTAACCGGCGACGGCCATGAGGGTGTGGGCACCGCCGAGGAGCCGGAACAGCTCGGCGTGCGAGCCGCAGATGATGATGGCCGCCACGGCCCTGAGGACCACCGACATCTCGACGCGCTGCCAGCGACGGTCCGGCGCGGGCCGGACGTCGTCCGGGGCGGCGGAGTCGACGAGGCTGCGCACGGGGCGGTGGTGCCAGTCCGCGGGCAGGTCGCCGAGCAGCGAACTGAGCCGGGCAGAGGCCTGCACGTGGGTGAGGGAGTCGCCCCCCAGCGCGACGAAGGACCGGTCCAGGTCGACGTCGGGCAGGCCCAGCACGTCGCGCAACACCCCGGCGACACGGACGGCGACACCGGGGGCGTCGATCCGCTGCCGCGAATCCGCGCACTCCTCCGGGTCGGTGGCCCGGACGAGGGCGTCGCAGCCGGCGCGGTCCACCTTGCCGTTGGTCAGGCGGGCCAGCGGGAGGACGCCCACCCGAATGTGGCCCACCCCGACGCCGGCGGCGTGGCCGGCGAGGCGACGGACCCGGCTGGCCGTGTCGCCCGCGACCTCCCCGGGCACGGGTTCGACGGCGACACGCAGGCCGGTGTCGTCCCCGGTGACGCACACCACCAGGCCGTCGTGCTCGAGGGTGGCCTCGACGCGGGCCAGGTCGATGCGCAGCCCCAGCACCTTCACGAACCCGGAGCGCCGCCCGACGATGCGCAGCAGGCCGCCGTCGAGCACGCCGAGGTCGCCCGTCCGCAGCTCGGTGACCATGCGGCCGAGGGCGAGGTCGTCGGGGTGTTGCGCGTAGCCGAGCATCACGCCCGGCCCGGTCACGACGATCTCGCCGCTGGCGCCGTCAGATTCGGGGACCGCACGGTCGAGCCGCACCTCGGTGCCGGGGACAGGCCGGCCCACGGTGCCCGGCGATTTCGCCGTGGCGTCAGGCGACTGGATGGCGATGCGCGCGGTGGCCTCGCTCTGGCCGTACATGACGGCGACCCCCCAGCCGTGGCGCGCCCCCAGCTGTGCGGTGCGTCGCACCCGGTCCTCCCCCATGCGGCCGCCGGCCTGCGTGATGAGCCGGAGCGACGGGTGCGGGCGCTCGAGGACCGCGGTGGTCTCCATGAGTTCCACCATGTGGGGGACGACGGCCAGCGTAGAGACGCCGGCGTCGACGGCCGCCCAGAAGTCGTCGTCGAGCACGGAGCCGCGGGTCAGGGCGACCGACGCCCCGACGGCGAGGTGGCTGTGCAGGACGGACAGCCCGAAGCAGTAGTGCAGCGGGAGGCTCGTCGCACCGCGGTCGTGCGCCGTGAGGCCGAGCGCCGCCGCGATGGCGTGGGCGTTGGAGGTGAGGTTGGCGTGCGAGAGCCGCACGAGCTTGGGGGAACCGGTGCTGCCGGAGGTGCTCAGCAGCAGCGCGAGATCCGGGTGGAGGAGGTGCCGCGGCTCCGGATCCTCGTGGAGGAACTCGATGTCGCCGTCAGCCAAGTGCAGGTCGGCCGGCCAGGCCCGGCGCACGGCCTCTGCGGCGTGGCCCTCGGGCAGGAGCAGCACCACATGGTTGGCCTCGAGCAGGGCCAGGTAGCCGACGATGTCGTCGACGGTGGGGCGCAGGTGGACGTGGGCGAGACGCCGGTCGCCGGTCCGGAGGCGCGCCGCGAGTTCATCCACCCGCCGACGCAGCGTCGCGTGGTCGACGACTTCCCCGTCGCCGGCGATGAGCGCCGGGGCCGTGCCGGAGACGCGCTCGATCGCCGGGAGAGGGCTCAGGCCCCGACCCTTGGTCAGCGTCCACGCTTCTTGCACGGGGTTAGGGTAACCTCAGCAAAATCTAATTGACAAGACGAGGCTATCGAAATTGGCTGCGGTGGACATCTGGTGGGACGACCTCCGCTCTGCGGACGTGGGTCGGGCAGCGGCCCTCCCGGACGCCGAGCGCGCCCGCCTCGAGGAACTGGACGAGCCCGCGGACAGGGGCCGGCGCCTGCTGGGTGCACTGCTGCTCCAGGAGGCGCTGCGGACCACGCGCGGCCTGCCGCCGGGGGCAACCGTGGAGCTCGACAGGACGTGTGAGACCTGCGGCGGTCCCCATGGGCGGCCGAGAGCCGCCGACGGCATGGGACCCTACCTCTCCGTCAGCCACTCGGGGCTCCTCGTCGCGGTCGCCGCCAGCTACCAGGCTGCTGTCGGCGTCGACGTGCAGCGCACAGCGGCTGCCGGGAAGACGTGGGACTGGGTGGTGGCGGAGGCGCGGTTCAAGGCGGGCCTTCCCGAGGGGGCGGGCGTCGTGCTGCGGCTCGATCCCCCGCTCGCCGGCTACACGGCTGCCCTTGCGGTCGCGGCGGACGAGGCGCAGGTCGTCCAGCACCGGCCCTGGCCGTGAGCACCGCCGCGGAGCCCGCCGCGGAGCCCGCCGCGGGTGGGGCGCAAACGAGAAGGGTTGGCGGCAGGTCACCGGTGACCTGCCGCCAACCCCTCGATTCCAGGGGAGCTACTCCTGGATGTTCCGCATCGTCTCCCCTGCCGCATGGATCAGTTCAGCGGCCTGGGCTTCGGTCAACTTGTTGTTGGTGAGTGCATCGACCTGATTGATGAAGGCGGTCAACATCTCGCCGGCCTGCTCCGCGTCTCCCTGGGCGATGAACTTCGCAGCGTTGTCGAGCTTCACCGTCAGGGCATGGGCATTGCCCTTGTTGAGATCGGCGTCGGCCACCAGGTCCTTCAGGTCCGCGATGCGGTTCCTGTACTCGACGCTCACGGTGGCGACGGCCTTCTCGACGACGCCGTCGATGGTCCCTTCGACTGTGAAGACACCGGGCCCGTCGTTGCCGTAGCTGGAGGGGTCGATGGCGTCCCAGACGACGGAACGCTCCTCCGCGACGACACCGGTGGCGTTGTAGTTGACGTCCACCGTCACCGTCGCAGGCAGCACCGGCGCGACGCCGGAGACCGTGTCGACCGTCACCGCCTCGATGCCCCGGATCCTGCTGATGCCGAAGAACCAGTCGAACACGGTGCCGCGGTCCTCGTGCGTGAATTCGTTGTAGGCGACCAACCATGAGGAGTGCCCACTGAACGTCCAGCCGTTGTAGGGGTACTCGTGGAGGGTCACCTCGGGCAGGATCGTCAGCTCGTAGTCCGTCAGGAGGTGTCCGACGGCGTTGAAGCGGTTGATCACGCCGTTGTAGGCGAAGTCAGCCATGTCCACCCACTCCCAGAGCGGCATGTGGGACACCGCGTCGGCGAATTCCGGGGTGCCGGGTCCGGTACCTGCGCCGTACACCGCAGCCGCGACGTACTCGGGGTAGGCCCGCACGAACGCCCAAGTGGAGGAGGAACCCATGGAATACCCGGTCATGTAGATGCGGTTCGGATCCACCTTCCCCTCGGCGATCCACTCATCGATGACTTCCTTGACGGCTGCGACGTCGGTGCCACCGAAGCCGGCGGTGCGGGGCACGAGAACATGGGCGGGAAACTCCGTCCGGTTCTCGGGATTGGCCCACACCGTTCCACCGTTACTGAATCTGGCAGGCGTGTAATTGTCATTTCCCTGCCCACCACCGTGGAAGTAGACGACCAGCGGAAGGGGGCCTTCCGCTTCCTCGTTGAGGAAGTAGGCGTAGTCCAGCCCGTCGTCGCTGGTGGCGTACTGGTACAGGTCCAGCACCGGGCTGACGACACCGACCTGCTCGAACGCCTCGGGGACGAGCGTGGCTCCGTCCACGTAGGCGATGGCTTCACCCTGGTACGTGACCGTGTACGACGCGTCGAGCGTGTACCCGTTGTCGATCGTGGTTCCACCGTCACCCCATCCGACGTGGGGGAAATCCAGCACGATGTACTGTCCGGAATCGGACGGCTGGCCCCAGTCGTTGACCTGGCTGGTGTAGACGCCCGCCACCTCGCGGGGGCCGTCGTAGATGACAACCTCCGGGTCCACCTTCCGGGTGGAGACCACATGGACATCGAAGTCATCGGCGGACAACGAGGAACCGTCCACCGGCTTGCCGGCGTCGATGATGACAGCAGCGACGCGCTCCTCGAAAGCGAAGTTCTCATTCCTGAGGATGAAGGGCAGGGCAGAGCCCTCTTCTCCCGCGGCGGAAAGTACGGACAGGTTGACGAACAGTAATGCACCAATCAGGGACAACATGCCCAGTCTTTTCTTTGACATGTTCAAGCAACTCCTTCTCAATGATGTGTTTTTCGGTAACCAATTGGACGAGCACTCTTCACGAGATATCGATAGATCACCTCACTCGGATGGATGGGTCCCAGGTTCTCGGCGGGCCGGTCAGCCCTTGACGGCACCGGCCATGACGCCCGAGACCAGGTGTCTGCCGGCCAGGGCAAAGACGATGAGCAGCGGTGCAGCGACCAGGAACACGCCGGACATGACCAGACCTGTGTCCGTCGTGAACGCACCACGCAGCTGCGGGATGACGAGCGGCATCGTGAGCTTCGAGCGCATCACGATGGCAGGCCAGAAGAAGCTGTTCCAGGAGCCCACGAACGTGAACAACCCCAGCGTCGCCGCCGCCGGACGCGCGGCGGGCATGGCGATCGACCAGAACGTGCGGAACATCGACGCGCCGTCGACACGAGCCGCCTCGACGAGTTCGAACGGCAGCGCCTCCTGCAGATACTGCGTCATCCAGAACACGCCGAATGCGCTGACCAGAACGGGGACCGTCAGTGCGATGAGCGAGTCGATCCACCCGAACTCGTTCATCATGATGAACATGGGCACGGTGCCGATCTGGGAGGGGATCGCCAAGGTGGCGATCACGGTGACGTAGAGCGCCTGCCGGCCCCGGAACGTCAGCTTCGAGAAGGCGAACCCGGCGAGCGTCGAGAAGAACACCGTCGACAACGTCACCGACACCGCGACGAGTACGGAGTTGGCGAAGGCCATCCAGAAGCTGAACTGGGAAGCGCTGAAGACCTCGCCGAAGTTGTCCAGGAGCGTGAGGGTGGGCAGCCACTTCGGGAGCTTGCCGACTGCCCGCGAGATCTCCTGGGTGGTCGACGAGCCGTACATCGCGGAGGCGTACAGCGGGAAGACGGACACGACGAGCACGATCGTCAGCAGCCCGTAGGTGATCCAGCCCGGGCCACGGCCGGACGAGGTGTGCGCCGGGACGGGCCGGCCCTTCGCGGCACGCTTGCGGGCGTACCTGGCGGCGCCGCGCCCCGCGGTGTTCTCAATGAAGGCCGTGCTCATCGGTCCCCTCGTTCCATGGTGTCGATTTCGGCGGGTGCAACCACGCCCATCCCCAGGGCATTGCCCTGCGACGCGGCCGCTTCGGCGCGGAGCCGGGCCACCACTGCCTTGTGCTGGGCCCTCGACGCGCGACCGACCGTCGCCTTCGATGAGGAGATGGAACGGGTGAAGAGGAAGTTGATGAGGGAGACGATGGCGATGATGAAGGCGAAGATCCAGCCGACGGCCGCCGCCTGACCCAGCCGGTCCTGCCAGTCGCCGAAACCCAGGTTGAAGAGGTAGAGCACGATGGTGGTCCACTGGTTGTCGGCACCACCCTGGCCGCCGCCGGTACCGGAACCATCGAACATGCGGGCTTCGTCGAAGATCTGGAGGCCGCCGATGGTCATGGTGAGGATGACGAAGATCATCGTGGGACGGATGCCGGGGATGGTGACGGAGAAGAACTGGCGGAAGCGGCTCGCGCCGTCGACCGTTGCCGCCTCGTACAATTCGCGCGGCACCGCCTGCATGGCGGCCAGGAAGATGAGGGCGTTGTAGCCGGTCCAGCGGAAGACCACCATCGAGCCGATGGCGATGTGCGACAGCAGCCGGTCCTGGAAGAACGGGGAGTTCAGGTCAGTGAACAGCCCCAGGTCCTGCAGGTTGGGCACGAGGAGGCCGAACTGCCCGAAAACCTGTCCGAAGATCATCGCCGTGGCGACCGGCATCACGACGAAGGGCACGAGCACGCTCATGCGCCAGAAGGTCCGGGCGCGCAGGTTCTGATCGAGGACCACCGCGATGAGCAGGGCGAGCACCAGTTGCGGGATCCCGCCCCACAGGAAGATGGAGAACGTGTTCTCCAGCGACCGCCAGAACAGGGGTTGCTGCAGCACCCACGTGAAGTTGTCGATGCCGACGAAATCACCCATACCGGCGCGACGATGCCAGTCGTGGAGGGCGACGACGATGTTGAAGAAGAGCGGGAACACCCCGAAGATCGCAAAGAGGATGAAAAAGGGGGAAACGTAGAGGTAGGGCGCAACCTTGAAGTCCCAGCGGGAAAGTTGCTGTCCCCACCCCACGCGTCTGATGACCCGCGCTGAAGCAGGAGTGGATGCCATTGTTGAGGGCCTTTCAAACAAGTGATGGTCCAAGGTGCCGCCAGCCGGGCCGGAGCTCGCGCGGAGTCCCGGCCCGATCGCACGGCCCTCGGACCTGAGTCCGCAGGGCCGCGTTGCGGTCGATCAGCCGGCCGTGTCGAAGCCCAGCGCGTCGAAGTTCTTCACCACGGACTCCCAGGCCTGCTCGGGCGTAGTGTCACTGGATTCGACGAGTCGGATCCCGTCGGTGACCAGGGTCTGGATACCGGCGAAGTTCTCGCCACGGAAACCACCTGCGGCTGCGTCGCCGGCCTTCTCGGCAAGCCCGCCGTAGACCTGGCCGATGCGCTGGCCGCCGAAGAAGGGGTTCTCCGCCTCGGCGATCTCCGGGCTGGACATCGCTTCGAGCTGCGAGGGGAACTGGCCCGTCGTGTTGAACCATGCGACGGCGGCATCAGCCGAGGTCAGGTAATCGGCCAGTTTCACGCCCCACTCGGTGTTCTCGCCCGTGGCGGGGACGGCGAAGAACGACCCGCCCCAGTTGCCCCCACCGTCGGGGAACGAGCTGGCGATGCGCCAACCTTCGATGCCATCGGCGTTCTCGGCGATGATGCCGGCCATCCAGGCCGGGGTGACGACGGTGGCCCACTGCTCGTTCTGGAAGCCTGCGCCCCAGTCGTTGTGACCGATGGCGATGCCCGCGGAGATGTCATCCTGGGCCGCTTCGGCGAACATCATGAAGAGGTCCTTGACCTCCTCGTTGTCCGCGAGGTTGTACGGCTTGCCGGATTCCGGGTCCTCGAAGGCGGCCGGCAGCAGGTTGATCGCCGCCTGGAAGGCGTTGGTCAGCGAGTCGATGAAGTAGTTGTCGTTGGTGGCGACGTATTCGCGGCCCGCGTCGAGGTACGACTCCCAGGTGGCGCTGTCTCCGCCGATGAACTCGCCGAACGACTCGGGATCAGTGGCCACGCCGGCGGCTTCGGTCATGTTCTGGTTGAACGCGATCGCCAGCGGGCCGATGTCCGTGCCGTAGCCGGTGATCTTGCCGTCGACCGAGCCCTGCTTGACCTTCCAGTCCACCCAGCGGTCGGGGATCTCGGGCAGTTCCACCCAGTCCTCGGGGACCGACATCATCTCGGTCCACCAGTCGAGTTCGATGAGGTGGACGTCGGAGAGTCCTGCACCGTCGGCGGACAGGCCGTTGCGCAGCACTTCCTGCGCCGACGCGCCGTCGGGGAAGGAGTTGACGACAACCTTGATGCCGTTCTCCTCCTCGAAGGAGTCGAGGAGTTCCTGCGGGAAGTCCATCCACGCCGCCACCGTGATTTCCTCCGGCTTGTTGGCATCGTTCGCCTCACCGGCGGATCCGCCGTCGTTCCCACCTCCCCCGCAACTGGTGAGCATGAGGGCAGCGACGGCTGAGAGCGTCACTGCTCCGATGAGCTTCTTCTTGATCCGCATCATTTCGTTCCTTTCGTCTGTGTGAGGGATGGAATCAGTGCGTTCCGGCAGGGGCGATCGAGGCGACCGCCCAGGCCGGGAGTTCTATGTCGATGGCCAGGACACCGTCGGCGTCGGCCTTCAGGCTGCGACGGTCCACGTCGTCCGCGACCGTCTTCAGGTGGGCGACGTCCTGGCGCGAGAGGTTGAGGGGTTCCCCCATGTGGTGCCACGCCTCGGGGGCGTTGCCGTACTCCCACGCGAGGATCTCCAGCGCGTATTCGCTTCCGGGGGTGAGCCCGGAGACGGTGTGGGAGATTCGACGGTCGGGACCCTCCCCGCAGTGTCGACGGGCTTCTGAGTAGCTGTTCGCACCGCCCACCGACTTCGCACCCATGGAGTCCGGGTAGTTGAAGAAGACCGCCGCGACGCCTCCGTCGGTCTGGGTGATGACGCCGTGCTCGGTCTGCAGCAGCAACTCGGAACCCAATCGGTTCAGCATCCGCATGGCATGGAACGTCGGCTTGTGGATGCCCTGTTCATTGACGAAACCGAAGCCACCGTGGAAGGGCCCGATGCCCCCGCCCCCCTCCTCGAAAACATCGGTGAAGGTCCAGTAGGAGATGGATTCGGCCAGCTCGTGGGACTGCAGGAACGCACGTGTGATGTAGGTCGCCGCGAAAAGAGTGTCGTGCATGAAATCCCGGCTGGACGGCGACGTCGACCATTCGGTGATGTGCACCTCCGCCTCCGGATAGGGGCTGGCGGCGATGAGGTCGCGGAGCATGAAGAGGTCGTCGCGGGTCGCGTCCCGGTTGCGGCTGATCGAGCGGCCCACGCCCTGGGTGTCGAACGCGTAGTCCGTGGGGTACAGGTGGGTGGAGATGAAGTCGATCGGCAGGCCCCGCTCAGCGCAGTACTCGATGAGTTCATTGATCCACACGGGCTTCCACGGCAACACATCCGGGTCCGGGGCCTGCGCGGTGGCGGCCTCGACGGACTTGTCGTGGTACTCGCCGTCGTAGCGGGCATCGGGGACGAACACCGACGACGACGGCCCCCCCACCTTGAGCCGGGCGTCGATCCCCTTGATCGCCCGGACGGTGGCCTCGTACAGCTGGAAGTACTCGGTCTTCGTACCCGTCCAGAAGTGCGGCACGAGGTTCGGCTCGTTCCACACCTCGAACGGCCAGGTGCGCACCTCGTCGATGCCGTAGCGCTCGATCCAGTGGTTGACGGTCGTGGTGACCAGTTCCACCCAGGCACTCATGTCCTTCGGCGGGCTGCAGTGCGCCTTCCACCAGAACAGGGTTTCCGTCTGCGTCGCGAGTTCGCGGGGCATGAAGCCCAACTCCACGAACGGACGGGCACCGGTGTCGAGGATGGCGTCGAAGACCTTGTCGACGTAGGCGAAGGTGTACACCGGCTTAGCAAGAGGGGTGGGCGGGCCGAAGCCACCCCCGTTCGATGCGCGGTAGACGAACATGTCGTCGTGGAAGACGCCGTGGAACCGGACGTAGCGCGCGCCCAGTACCTCAACCGCCTCACGGAAGTGCGCCTGCCAGTCCACCCGCAACGCCTCGTTGGCGCGCCCGGCTCCGACGCACTCATTCCAGATATGGCGAAGGGTCCGAACGTGGGGCGTCTGTCCATCGATCAGGACGGTGGCGGCGGGGGCATCTACCGGCATTGGTACTTCCTCTGTGAATCCGCGGCGCCTCTGCCGCTGGATGGAAACTATTTCGAAACTTTTTCTGCTTTTGTTTCGTCGCAACCCTATATCGCCAACGGTTCACTGTCCACACTTCTCAGAAATTCGGTCGCTTGGCGTCAGCCTGGCAAACGCACTCCGAAACTTTTTCGGATACCATCGGCATATGTCGAGCGAACACACGGGGTCGAGGGACGGCAGCGGCCGGAGGCCCACGCTGGCGGACGTGGCTGTGGCCGCTGGGGTATCGAGGGCGACGGTCTCCAAGGCGCTCAACGGCCGCGGTGACATAGCGGAGGCCACGCGCGAACGCGTGCTGACGGCCGTCGCCGCGCTGGGTTACCGGTCCACGACCGCACCGGCCGTGACCTCGATCCACCGGGCGTTGGTCGTGGTGTTCGACCTGCCCGCCTCGTCGTACATCATGGGCGTCCTCAACGGCGTCCTGGACGGGGCCACCGAGCGGGGAACCGATCTCCTGATGCGCATGGCGCCGCCCCTGGAATCACGGCGCCGACATGCCGTCGCCCGGGAATGGATCGAGGATCAGCGAGCGGTAGGCGTCGCCGGCATCATCGGTCTCACCCTGTCTCAACCCGGCGCCCTCATCGCCGCGGCCGGTGACGCGAACATCCCCTTCGTCATGGTCGACCCGGTGGACACGAGCACCCGCCGGGTGTTGCGGATCGGTTCCAGCAACTGGGCCGGCGCACGGGCGGCCACCGAGTACCTGATCGGCCTGGGCCACCGGCGGATCGCGTGGGTCGGCGGCCCTGAAGCCTCAGACGCGGCACGCGACCGGCTCTACGGTTACCGGGCTGCCCTCGACAGGGCCGGCCTGGACGTGGATCCCGACCTCGAGCGCTCTGGGCAGTTCGACCCTGCGCAAGGCGCCCAGCACGCCCGGGAGTTGCTGACTTCGCCCAATCCGCCCACCGCCATCATGGCCGCCGACGACGAACTCGCCATGGGTGCCCTCGCCACCGCCCGCTCCCTGGGCATCCAGGTTCCCGAACAGCTCAGCGTCATGGGCTTCGACGACACGGCTCAGGCGGCGTGGACCACACCGCCGCTCACCACGGTCCACCAGCACCTCGGCGGCATGGGACGCGTCGCGGTCGAGACTGTGCTCGCCATGGCGGAGGGTCATCGGCCCGCGTCGTCGCACATCGAACTCGCCACGTCGCTGACGGTGCGCGAAAGCACGGGCGCAGCGCCCAGCGGGGCGGGACCGGCCTGAACCGTGGCGTAGGTCGCCACGGCGTCAGGTCTGCGGCCGGCTCACTGGACGAGCCGCACGTCGTCCCCGGTGAGGTTGGCGCGGAAGCCGCCGTCGACCACCTTCACGCTCCGCAGCACCACCCCGTCGGGCAGGCCCTCGATGGCGTACTCGAACGTGATCAGTTCCCGCACCGCCTCTCCGAGGAGCTCGGAAATGAACCGGGGACCTCCGAGGTCGATCGAGGTCGGCACCATCACCAGCTTGCCGCCCACGACATCGACGGTGCCGGTGGCCGCCACGGGGAGGCTTCGCCCCAGGGCCTCCACCCGGGTGTCGACGCGCGCCTCACCCCCGCCGGCGGCACTCACCGTCGTGTTGGGGTTGATCTGAGCGGCGACCACGTGGAACGGCACCGTTGCCGTCAGGTCGAGGTGACGCGCGACGAGTCCGTCCGGCCCGGATGTGACGTCGGTGCCGGTGCCGACGACGTCCTGGAGCGGTGTGCCCGCGGCGAAGACCGAACCGGCGTTCAGGGAGATGTCACCGAGCCACACCTCGTTCTCCTCGAGGTCCGCGGGCGGAGTGACTTCGCCGGTTGGTCCGGCCGTCGTCGACGTGTCGTCGCTCGGCGGGGCGCCGGTGGGGTCGACCGGTCGCGTCACCGACAACCAGAACAACACGAGTGCGAGCAGCACAATGCCGAGCATGGCGAGGGCGCCGATGACCCAGTCGAGCACGCGTGATCGGAGCCGTCGTCGCGGTGCGGGAACCAGGTGGCTCCCTGCCCCGAACGGCTCATCGGCACCCGCGCCGGGCGAGTGGGCGTGGCTGCCGTGCGACTGTGTCGGCCCGTCAGGAAACTGCACGAGCTTTCCTGACGCGCGGGCGCCTCTCGCGCAGGATGTCCGACGGCCAACTGCTGAAGGTCCCCACCAGCGTGATCAGTGACGGGACGAGCAGCGCCCGGACGATGAACACGTCGATCAGGATCCCCACCCCGAGCAGGAAGCCCAGCTCGTGGAAGGGCCCCAGCGGGACGAGCGCGAGGAGCCCGAAGCTGGCGGCGAGCGCGAGGCCCGCGGAGGTGATCGCACGGGTCGATTCCGGGGTGGCGACGAGGAGGGCGTCCCTCATCGACCGGTTGCGGGCCTCCTGCCAGATGTGGCCCACAGCGAAGATGTTGTAGTCAGACCCCAGCGACAGCAGGAGTACCGACGCGGCGAAGGGGACGTAGAACGTCAGGTCGTCGTGCCCGAGGAAGTCCTGGAAGAACAGCACTGACAGGCCCAGCGTCGCCCCGAGCGCCAGGACGCTGGAGGCGAGGAGGTACAGCGGGGCGATCAGGGCACGCAGGAAGATGACCAGCAGGAGCAGGTTGACGGCGAGCGCGACGATGGCGATCCGGAAGAGGTCGTTGGTGGTGTCCGCGATGACTCCTGAGGCCAGCGCGGTGTCGCCGCCGACGTGCGTGGTGACCTCGCCCAAGCCCGCACCAGCGGCGAGCTGCGGAAGGGCGGCTTCCACGCGCCCCAGCGTGTCGATCGCCGTCGCCTCCAGTGGCGTGCTGTCGAGGATGACCAGGAAGCGCACGGCGTCACCCGACTTCGCGGTGAAGGCGCCGACGTCGTCGGCGGCCGGGAGGTCGCCGGGGCCGATCACGCCGGCCACTCCCGGTTGGGCCTTGAGGGCCTCACCGAACTGGGTCACCTCGTCGGGCTTCTCCCCCACCCCCGGTGACTCGACCACGATCTCGGTCGGGGACACGATGCCCGGGGCGAATCCCTTGCCGGCCGCGTCTGCTGCCTGCTGCGCGCTGGTGGTCTCCGGCAGGGATTGGACGAATCCGAGGCCGAGGTCGAGGTTGCGCGCCTGGTAGGCGGCGGCACCCAGGCCGGCCACGCACACCAGCACCAGGACGAACGCGGAGCCGCGGCGCGCGACTGCCCGGGTGAGGAGCGAGGGCCGATCGCGCGTTTTCGTGGGTGTGGCCGCCAGAGTTCGCGGCCAGAACGCGCCGCGACCGAGGATGGCGAGCAGGGCGGGCACGAGGGTGACGGCCACCACGAGCCCGGTCAGCACGGTGAGCGCGAGCGCGGGCCCGAACCCCCGGAAGAGGGGGGACTGGGCGACGAGGAGCGAGGCTGTTCCCGCCGCGACAGTGATGCCGGCCACAGCGACGATGGGCGTGACCGAAGCGGTGGCCAGGCGGGCCGCCTCGAGGCGGCCGTGGCCCTCCCGCAGCCTGCTGCGCAGGCCGGAGAGGTAGAAGATGCAGTAGTCGGTGACGATGCCGAGGAGCAGCGCGACGATCAGCGGCCGCAGGTCTGCCGGGATCGACACGTCCATCATGGTCGCAGCCCAGCCCGAGACGCCGAGCGTGACGAACACCGCGGCACCCACAGAGACCAGCGTCAGGGCGGGCGCGGCCAGCGAGCCGAACGTCAGCGCCACGATCGTCAACACCGCGAGGACGGTCACCGCCTCGACGATGTGGACGTAGGAGTTCAGGACGAGGCCCTGTGCCGCGCGCGCCGGAATGGAACCGGTGACGCCCACATACCCGTCGGATGGGTCCGTCAGCTGCTCGGCCGCGAAGTCCTCGACGATCCGGGTCTGCTCGAAGAAGTTCAGCGTGGGGTCAGCGAAGACGTAGGTGAGGACTGTCGTGTTCTTCTCGGCGGCACCGGGGAAGGCTCCCTCGGCGTTGGGGACCGGGATCGCGCCCAGCAGCGGGGTGTCGTACTTGCCCTGGTTGATGGCGATGCCACGCATGACGGCCTCGGCCTGGACCACGGGGGGCAGGCCCTCCGGGTTGCGCTGCACGATCGCCGCCCGCGCGAGAAGGGGGAACTCGAACAACTCCAGGGACCGCTGCTCGGCCGCGAAGCTGTCGTCGTCAGCGCCGAGCGCCTCGATGTCGTTGGCGGTGCCCTGCATCGGTGGAAGGAGCAGTGTCGCCGCGGCAGCCGCCGCCACCCAGCCGATGACGATCACCCAGCGCAGGGCGACGATCACGCGCGCGTAGCCGTACCAGACAGCGGCCATGAAGCCGCGGTGGGGCTCCGTCTCGAGCGGCGCAGGTGCCTGGCTCATGGGGTCTCGCTGGGGCTGGGCGACGGAGAGCCGGACTCGCTGGCCTGCGGCGACTTCCCGGCCTGCTCAAGGCATTCCTCTGACGCCCCGTCGGCCACGTCGCGCGCGTCCTGGAGACGGTCGAGGGCCTCCTGCAGGGCGCGGGCGTCCTGTGACTCGGCGCCCTTGGCGAGGTCTTCGACGGCCTGGTCGACCTCGACGTTGTACTCGGCCGCCCGCACGCACGCCTCAGAGACGTCGCCCGACCCGGTGGAGGCATCCGCGGTGGGAGATGCCGACGGGGTGGGGCTTGCGCTGATCACGGACTGTGCCTCCAGTGGGGTGGCCCAACCGATCCCCAGGAGGACGACGCCGGCGGCTGCGGCCAGCGCGATCCCTGCCAGGAGCCCGATCAGGAGCATCACCCAACCGCTCAATGGATTGCCACTCCGGCGCGACGCGCTCCGGTGCTCGCCAACTGTCATCGATCCTCCTGGTGGTGTGATCGTCATCGGCCCTTGGGGCGTCACAGTACTGCGATGGTACGGGTCAGACGCGCGTTGCATGAGGCTTTTGCGAAGGATGTGGCGACATGCCATCACTACCCATCGCGCGGGTTGTACATCTCGATGTCGACCACACCGGGCACCTCGGCGAGTTGCGCCATCACGTCGCGCAGCGGGGGGCCGGCCCGGAACCTCATCTGCGCGGTGATGAGGCGGCGACCTCCGGATTCCTTGCCCCGCGTGGACACCAGGGTGGTCTCGCAGCCGAGCGCCGCCACCTCGGCCAGCACACTGCGCATCACCCCGCGCCCGTCCTCGTAGGTCAGTTCCATGATCGAGCGTTCCCCCGAGCGGGGCAAAAGCCGCCCCAGGGGCGCCACGACGAGCACGGCCACGAAATGCAACAGGGTGGCGAACGCGGCCAGCGGCAGCAGCCCGGCGCCGCACGCCATCCCGATGGCAGCGGCCAGCCAGATCGACGCCGCGGTGGTGAGACCCCGCACCACGTCGCGGTTCACGAAGATGACGCCGGCGCCCAGAAAGCCGACACCGGAGACGATCTGGGCCGCGATGCGGGAGGGGTCGCGCGTCACCTGGTACTCCGCCATGTAGACGAACCCCTCCACCGAGATGAGGGTGAACACGGAACTGCCGAGGCCCACCAGCGCGTGGGTGCGGATGCCGGCGGCCTTGTGGAAGAACTGCCGTTCCCACCCGATCAGGGTGCAGAGCACGAAGGCGAGCCCGACCAGGCCCATCTGGTGCGGCACCTGCGCCCAGTCGAAGAGCGCCTCAAGCGGCAACATTGCTGCCGCCCACGAGCGTCATCATCAACTCACAGGCCATCGAATTCGACCAGCTGAACCAGGGACGGGTGAACCGGTTCGGGTCGTCGACGTCGAATCCCTCGTGCGTCCATCCCGTGCCGCCGTCGGTCGCGAGGATGGTCTCGAGGCAGGCCCGGGCCTCGTCCGGAGTTCCGGTGAGGCCCTGAACTGCCAGGGCGATGTGCCACACGTGGCGCGGGGGGGTGTGGGGACTGCCGATGCCCGCCGCGTGCCGTCCCGAGTAGTAGAACGGGTTGCTTTCGCTGAGCACCCAGGCCCGAGTCGCCTGGTAACGGGCATCGTCGCGTGCGACGTCCGAGGTCAACGGCAGCGACAGCAGCGACGGCATGTTGGCGTCGTCCATGAACAGCTGCCCGCCCCGCCCGTCGACCTCGTAGGCGAAGCGCCCGTCGACACAGCCATGCTGCTCCACTCCCCCGGCGATCTCAGCCGCGAGCGAGGCGGCATCGATGTCCAGTTGGCCGTCGCCCCACTGGCGCGCGAACTCGCGGATCTGCCGCAACGCCCTCAGGGCCATCAACTGGGCGGGCACGTTGTAGCCGAAGGTGCAGGCATCGTCAGAGGGGCGGAACCCGCTCCAGGTCATGCCGGTCCAGGCGACCGGCGTGCCACGCCCGTCCGGCCCCAGGGTGTCGCCGGGCTCAGAGTCGCGGACGTGGCGGTAGGTGGATTCCTCGAAGTGCCGCTGTTCGGTGCGCCACTGCGCGACGATGGCCCGGCACCCGGCGCCGACGGCCTCGTCCAGGTGACGCGCGTCCCCGGTGGCCCGCCAGAGGCGGGCGGCGAGGTCGACGGCGAAGGCGAGCGAGTCGATCTCGTACTTGCGCTCCCACACCCCCGGGTCGAGCTCCAGGTCCTCGGCGTCGAAGTGCGCGCCCGTCGGCCCGTCGTTGAAAGCGTTGGCGTAGGGGTCGAGCGCGATGCACGCCCACTGACGGGCGACGACCCCCCGCAGGACGGCCGCCACCTCCGGGACGTGCGCCAGGCGCAGGAACGGCAGCACCTGGGCCGAGGAGTCGCGCAGCCACATGGCGGGGATGTCGCCGGTGATCACGAAGACGCCTTGGGGGCCACACGTCATGGTGGTGCCCCAGGTGTCGAGCATCATCGCCTGGAAGCGCTCCGCCGCAACGGCGCCGAGGGAGCCCTCGATGCGGCTGGCCCAGTCGCGGATCTCCGCGACGAGGAGGTCGCCTGGTGGGTTGGTGATGGGACGCATGATCTTCCGTTCAGGGTGAGGTGGTGACGGTGGGTTCGCGGCACCAGTTGACTTCCATGGCGGTCAGCCGCTGGAGATGCCGACCCAGACCCTCGAGGCTCCCGGAATCCCCGGCGGTGCCGGCCCAGAGCTGTTGGGCCAGGGCGCTGCCACGCGGCCACAGCAGGTTCTCGGCCCGACCCCAGGTGCGCACGTACTCCGTCCACAGTTGGAACTGGCCGCCGAGCAGATGCCGCTGGGAGGGTCCGTCGAGCCGGAGTTCCCCGGCGAAGCCCGCCACGTCCCCCAACGTGGTGGGTCCTGCGATGGTCAGCGGCTGGTCCGGGCCCTCGTACTGCCCGTAGTCCAGGTACGTGTACTGACTGGGTGCGGCGATGACGTCGAAGCCTCGGGCGGCGGCCTCGGCGATCGCCTGCCGGTCTCGCCACACCATGACGGTGACTCCCTCGGGCGCGCCGAGCTCCAGCACTTCGTCCCACGCCACCGGCCGCCGTCCGGCAGCCAGCACGTGCCCACAGATCCGGCGCTCGAACCACGCCTGCGCCTCGGCCCCGGTCGTGATGCCCTGCTCGGCCATCAACGACAGGGAGGCGGGGTGCGTGAACCACTCCTCGGAGGGGCACTCGTCCCCACCGATGTGGATGGGCGAGCCCGGGAACAACTCCATCACGGCGTCCAACACGTCGAAGCAGAAGCGCACCGACTCCTCGGTCAGCGCCAGCACGTGGTGCGACACTCCGAAGCATGTCCGCGGGTGGCTCACGTGGTCGCAGGCGCCCAGGGCCGGATAGGCGGCGATGGCCGCCTCCATGTGCCCCGGCATGTCGATCTCCGGCACGATGGTGATGCCGAGTTCGGCGGCCCTGGCCACCAGGCGGCCGATCTCCTCCACGGAGTAGTGGCCCCCGTGCGGGCGACCATCGTGCTGGGGGAAGTCGTCGCGGTCGTCGGCGTCCGGGGGCGGTTGGTGTCCGGGCAACGTGCCGGGGCGCCACGCGCCCTCCTCCGTCAGGCGCGGATACTTCGCCACAGGCACCCGCCAGCCCTGATCGTCGGCGAGGTGCAGGTGGAGGACGTTCAGCTTGTGGGCGGCCATCACCTCCAGATGCTTGAGCAGCCCGTCGAACGGGAGGAAGTGCCGCGCCACGTCGATCATCGAACCGCGCCACGCGAAGGCGGGTTCGTCCGCCACCTCCAGGCAGGGCACCACGAGGTCGCCAGGCTCCATGGGGCCGGGCCCGTGCACCTGGGGTGGGAGCAGCTGCAGCAGGGTCTGCACCGCCCACCCCTCGCCGGCGTCATCGCCGGAATGGATCGTCACCCCGTCGGAGGTGACGACGAGGCGGTACGCCTCGGGGGCGAGTTCCCCGTCGCGGTGGAAGTCGACGCCGATGCCGTCGCCCGTGATGACGGAGACGCCGGCCGCCGTGCCGAGGCGCTCGGCGAGCAGGCGAGCACCCGGTCCGCCGCCCCGCACGGGCAGCGGATCCGGGAGTTGCAGGGCACCGTCGTGCGCGGCCAGGTGGCGGGGAGTAGGCAGCAGGATCATGAGCGGACCTCCGGTTCCCACGCCGTGATCCTGGGGTCGGTGAGGTCCGGCACATTCACGTCGCCGAGGTGCCGGGTCTCGGGGCCGATGGTGACGACGAAGGCGCCCGAGGCGCGCGCGGCCGTGGCACCCATGGGCGAGTCCTCGAACACCACGCAGTCCTCGATCGACACGCCGCAACGGGCGGCCGCCGCCAGGTAGAGGTCCGGGGCGGGTTTGGGCCGCTCGACGTCCTCGGTGCCCAGCGCCGCGGTGAACAGGTCACCCCACCCGAGCGCCGAGACCACGTGTTCGACGATGGCGGTGGGCGAGTTCGACGCGATGGTGATCGGCATCGTCGCGCTCAGACGCTCGATCAGCGCGAGGGCCCCGGGCGTCGGGCGCACGCCACCCGCGAGGTTGGCCATGATCAAATTCGTCATCCGCTCCGACAGTTCGGTTCGATCGGCGTCGGGGTACTCGCGCAGGAAGTCGTCGACGACATCGCTCACCGTGCCGCCCAGGACCCCCTTGCCCGTGGCATCGCCGCCCACCTCCTCCCAGAGTTTCCGGGTCGCGGCGAACCAGGCGTCCTCCGAAGCCACCAGTGTGTTGTCCATGTCGAACAGGACAGCAGCCACGCGTTGGGGCAGCCGTTTTCCGGTGGTCGTCGTGGCGCTCAATGGTCCTCCAGGAGTCGTGGATCCCCCAGCATAGCCAGAGATGATTATGTTTGAACATTTCGAGCGAGTTTGCTCAATTCGGGCGACCGAAGGGTAGATTCCCTGCCATGCTGGCCTCTCCCACCGTCGACCTGCTCACCGTCGGCCTGTCGTACCGCGACCTCATCTTCACCGGCGTCCAGACCCTGCCCGCCCCGGGCGAGGAGCGCTACGCGGAGGGCCTGCACGAGATGTGGGGCGGCATCGCCACCATGGCCCGCGTGGGCGCGGCGCTCGGTATGAAGACCGCACTCGCGACCGCCGCCGGCTCAGACGACGCCAGCGTGCGGCTGCTCAGCGACGCGCAGGCCGCCGGCATCGACACGAGCCTGACGGCCCGGCACGACGGATGGCGGCTGCCTGTGACCGTCGCCATGTCGCTGCCCCACGATCGGGCCATGCTCACCGTCGAGGACGCGCCCCCCGCCGACGTGGCCGCTCATCTGGAGGCGGAGACCTTCCGGGTGCCGGCCATCATCGTCGACCTCCGCGACCCCGCCGCCCCGTGGCTGCAGCGGTCCCGCGCCGCCGGCTCCACGGTGTTCGCCTCCCGCGGCTTCGATGCCACCGGGCAATGGGGCGACGACGAACTCAGCGGCCTGGCCGGCACCGACGTGTGGATGCTCAACGACATGGAAGCCACCGCCTTCACCGGGCTGACCGACCCCATGGCGGCAGCGCGCCACCTCTCCCGGCGCGTGCCGCTCGTGGTGGTCACCCGGGGCGCGGCGGGCATGGTGGCCGTCGATGCCCGCACCGGCGCCGAGGCATCCGTGCCGGCGTTCGCGGTGACCCCGCTCAGCACCATCGGAGCCGGCGACACCACGTTGGCCGCCCTCGCCTTCGCGCACACCCTCCCCGGCGCCGACCTGGAGGACCACCTGAACCTCGCGGCCTTCATCACCAGTTCGGTGCTCGCCTCCCCGGAGGGGGCCGCGACCCCGCCC